>JAPOXY010000092.1 GCA_026706845.1 Gemmatimonadota bacterium | reverse complement strand
AGAGGACGAACGCGTGAGGTCACAGTGAACGACCGGCTCGCCGCCATGCTCGACTTATCGGATGGCACATTGCGAACACTTGCTATCCTGACGGCTCTGGAGATCGTCCAGGAAGGTTCCCCTATTATTGTGGAAAATTTTGATAATGGACTTCATCCCAGTCGGGTAGGCATTCTGACTTCTGCAATAGCGGAAGCAATTGAGCGGCGAGACCTCCGCGCACTTGTCACGACGCACAATCCTGCTAACATGAACAATTTGACTGCCGAGCAGATGAAAGGGGTCGTTCTTTGTACCTGGAGCGAGGAAAAGCAAGCCGCCGATCTTGTCGAATTGGACAGCCTGCCGAGATCAGATGAATTGCTCGAACGCGGACAGTTAGGAGATCTCGTATCGCGCCGTATCATTGAGCAATATCTTGCGCCCGAGTTTGAGGAACAGCATCGCCAAAAGATGCTGAAATGGGTTAAGACTCTACCATAAACTTGTCGGCTACTGCCTGGCATACCCCCGAACTTGGAATTGTACGCATATAGCCAACGCTATATTGCGGCCTCAGATTGAGACAATTTGCCGCACCTTTGGTTACGACCCGCCAACAATCTGTACGCCCCAAGAACTCATGGAGGTATAATTGCGTGATTCCATTGTTGAAGAAATTCACCAGACGAGGCAGAAACTCTTGGAAGAGAGCGGCGGCGATCTCAACCAATTGGTGGCCCGCTATAAAGCCGCTGAAATACAAGATGGCAGTCGCGTAGTAAGCACTGTCTCTCCTCACAAAGACCTGCGTCGGGAAGGGAAACAAAAAGGAGCACAACATGGCGAAGACAGTGATTTTTGATACGAATGTGCTTTACGACATAGGACTGAATCGCATCTGCATTGAGGATGTCAAAAAACCTGGAGAGCACCTCTGTTACTCTCCCATCTCAATCATTGAGTTGGTATCTAAACTTAACAACAGATCTTTTGCAGATCGAAAGGCAGCGGCTAAAGTCATTCTCAAGCACCGGATAGACGAACTTCCGGATCCCGAATCGCATCTGGCTATGGTATTTGGTTACAAGTTGGCGGAACCTATATCCTCATATTCCGACGCTGTCCAAGCCTTAGCCACAGGTCAAAGCCTTGAGGAAGTTCGCAGAAGCGTACCGAACTACGAACTTCGTGACCGATGGAGCCTGGATGTACCGTTTACAGCGACATGGCGCGAGAAGGGCGAGCAAGAGTGGGTGGATGCTCTCATCTCCTTGATGGCGGAAAATATCTCCGGATTTCAAAAGTGGTACGCCAAAGATCCAAAAAAGCGGTCTTCGTCTGTACCTAAACTGCGAGGCGAAGAGAAGGAGAGATTCCTCGCCGGAATGCGGTCAGAAGAGTGGCTTACCCAAGCCATATCCGCCTGCCAGATACGTGCTTTTGTCCAAGCAGATAAGGATGACGTCCGTGTATTCTCTGCCCAACGACTTACCGATGCCATTCCCAGGGTAGAGTGCTACGCCCACATGTACACGCAATATTTGATTCGCCTGATGACTGAAGGGATTTTGCCTGAAAAAAACGATAGTGGGGATATTGATTTCTTTCTTTACGCGACTGATGATGACCACGTTATAGCCACAAAAGAAAAGAAATGGATCGCCCTTGCGAATGCCGCAAATTTCGCCCTAAGAATACGTAACTATGGATCCAGTGAAATTACACGGGCTAAAGGCGGGATTCATCTACGGGAAGATGCCGCGAAGTATGGCAAAATGAGCTTCAAAAACTATATTGAGCCTCGACCTTTTGTCCGTAGTGGCAAGCCCTGCTTCAAAGGCACCCGAATTACCGTCTATGACATATTGGAATACCTGGCTGGGGGAATGACTGAGGATGAACTATTAGTTGATTTTCCGGATCTAACGCCGCAGCACATCCGCGCTGCACGGGATTTTTCCGATTTCCATAAACTCCAATTTGAATCCAGTGCCACAACGTGAAACTTCTTCTTGATGAGAACCTGAGCCATCGACTCGTAGCGCGGCTTGCGGAAGCCTTTCCCGGCACCGCCAGTATCAAGCAAGTTGGTCTTCAGAGCCAACCTGATCCAGCGATTTGGGCTTACGCCGCCAAACAGGGTTTTGCAATCGTGTCAAGGGATAAAGACTTTCCTCAACTCAGTTTCTCCCAAGGTCATCCGCCAAAAGTAGTATGGCTTGTAGGGAAAAATGCTGGGAACAATCAGGTTGCCGACTTATTGTTGCGGAACAAAGACCGGATCGTAACTTTTCTTGACGACCAGAATGAAGACTCCCTTCTCACCTTGAGCTTGTAGGACAAAATCATGCCTAAACCATACCAGGCCGTCATATTTGATATGGACGGCCTGATTGTCGATACGGAAAATATTTATTACAACACCTATAACCAGACCCTCAACGAACTGGGAATTGACATACCGCGCGAAGGTTATGTGCGCTGTGTTGGACATCCCGTAGAAAGCAACAGCGCAGACGCCGTCGAACGCTACGACTTGCCGATCCGTCCCGAAGACTTCCACGAAGCCTGGATGACCCGATTTGAAACCGCGATCTCAAACCCCGAACAAATTGACCTCATGCCTGGTTTTCTCGACCTGCTATCACATCTTCAAAACAAACACTACAAACTCGGCATTGCATCATCCACACCGCGCCAGCGCATGCAGGCGACACTTCAAAACGGCGTCTTGCCCTATGTAAATGCCAACGCGCTCCACGACATATTTGGCGCTATTTTTTCGGGCAGTGACGTCACCCATACCAAACCCGACCCGGAAATCTACCTCAAAACCGCCGCAAAACTCGATGTCCCGCCCGAAACCTGTGTCGTATTTGAAGACAGTGCCGCAGGCGTACAATCTGGAAAAGCCGCTGGCATGACCGTCTTCGCCGTGCCCAATTTCTTCACCGCACATCAAAATCACGACAACGCCGACCGCATACTCCCCCGCCTCGACGCGGCAATTGCGGTATTGTAAAGCCGCGATCAACGGTCATCTCCCTTCAAACTTCTACCTTCTCACGCCTTCTCCCACGTCTCATACCACTTCCGGTACCCCGTCTCCACGGGTTCGATATCGCCCACCTCAAACTCCAGTGCATAGTCCCGATCGTAGCCCAGTGCTTCCACCTGATCCCACACCCAGTGATAATCGATAATACCGTCACCGAGCATGCACCGCTCCCACTTCCCTTCCGAGTTGTAATCGCCATCCTTGATATGCACATGCACGATATAATCCTTAAAAACATCAAAAGCAGACTTATAATCTGCACCTGCAGCCATCAAATTACACGGCTCGTACAAAATCCCAAAATACTCTGAATCGACCTTCTCACAAATCTCCTGACAGGCCTCTGGATTGCCAGAAATTTCAGTGCCGTGATTCTCAATCCCCATGTAAATACCCAATTTCTCGGCGTACTCCGCGGATTCCTGAAAATAGGGCACTATCGTATCAATCGAAGCGCGTTTGCCATCACCCGGCATAATGCGAATGGACTTTGAACCAAACGCCTTCCCCACATCCAGCGTCTTTTTCATTTCATCCATTGCAGCCTGCCTGTCATCTTCCGAATCGGCGACAAAATCTCGCCCGCAGTACGACCCGATATTTGCTAACACCACGCCGTACTTATCGCATACCCGACACAGTTCGTCCATATCGTAATCGGGATCAGTCACCGAAAAATGCGGCATGCGCCCCACCAGATCAATTTTGTCAAACCCCGCCTCGGAAATCACCTTGAAAGTATAATCCAGATCTCTTTCCCGAAGCGGAAAACTACACGCTGAAATGCGCGTCACATCCATTTCAATCCTCCTCCACGGCATAATCCACAAAAATTGGACTGCTCCAGGCCATCTCCATATCGGTTTGTACCACGCGAACATAATACGGATTAATGCCCGGCTTTGCGTCTTCATCAGTAAAATCGAACGACACCTCTCCCGCGGCCTGTGCCTCGGGCGCGAAATCAATGGTCACGCGCCGATTCAATGGTCCCAGTTCCATTGTCACCGGACCATTTTCCAGATCACTTGACCCAACGTGAAATCCGACCTTTTCAGCCGGTGCATAAGACATGCGCCTCGGCGGTTTAATACCCTGATCGCCGAACAAGGGACCGGTAATAACCGAAGTATTCACCACGCATTCAATATCCACGTCGCCATCGCCCGGCAAGTCGATAATAAGACCACTGCGATACCCACACGCCACAGAATACCAGCGCAACCCCTCATCGGACACATCAAAAACGCGAGATCGCGGACTGTCAAACCGGATCTTTTCAACACCATTAATCGCGCGCCCAGAAACCCTCAGTGTACCCTCCCAGATCACGCCGGAATAACTGCTCTTGCGACTCGCGCCCTCCCACAAAATACGCACGCGATTGCGGTCTTTTGCCCCTTCAATCGGATGGCTGTAAATCCGTTCCAATCCGCGATACAATTCCACAGATTCATACGGCGCAGTACCCGCTACAAAAGCCGAGATACGCGGTGTATTTCCCGTTGTGAACTCCTCCCCCATCCAATGGTCCTCACACGAAGTATGCAGCAAAATCCGCGCACCTGTCGTCGCGTAAATACGCCGCGCTTTGTACGCGTCCAGAACACTCTCAATCGTCAACTCGGGTGCATACACCGCAGCCAATCCCGCCTTGGCATAACGCCGGTGCTGAAAACCCGGCGTATCCCCGCCCGGTCGCCCGTTGTGGCTATCACTCCCGCCGAAAAATCCCATGCGATAATTGCGCTCAAGTGTCTCCTGCAAAATCCACTCAAATGTCCCGTGATCCGACGTCACTTCCACAGCGGGTTCCAGATAGGGATCGTGGTATTGCAAATCGGAATGCTCGCCCCCCACATGAGCCGTAATCACCGTATCCGTCCCGCGATACGCTTCATAGACCTCTGTAATGTGCCTCAAATCCGTATCTTCGTCCGACTTGTCATCCAATCCCTCGTGTCCGGACCGGCGGATCGGCTGATCGTGCCGCCGAAAATACACATTGTGATGCCCGCCCCGCGTGGTTTGTGCCGACCACTCAAAGCCCGGCAAAGCGACAAATTGCCCCGGCTGATTATACGCGCGTTCCGTTTCTTGCTGCAACACCCAATCGCGTTTGCTCAAAACGTGATCATTGCGCTGGTATCCCGCAAAGTGAATGGCTGCAACATCTCGTGCGTACCTGAAAAAATCGGGAATCTTCTCCGCCATAGCCACCTGACCACCGTGTGAGTCTCCCCAATACAGCGCGAATTGCGGTGCTGTATTGCGGCATGCAATCGGGTTGCTCTGCGCGACCAGTGTGCCATCGTCGGCATCGACACGGTGAATCCCCCCGCGCTCCACCACACATTCATCCATCCACCGCACGCCCCCGTCTGCATCGCCAAAGCTCACGGTTTGCGGCACGCGCACATCATTGCCATTGAGCACCACATTCCCGCGATAAGAGACCGCTGGATTCCCCCAGGCATCTTCGGCCTTGACCTGAATGCGAAACGGTTTGCCAGACGCGACAATAGACGGCGCATTGACCACCAGCTTCACAGCCTCGCCCCCCACAATGCGCAAAGACGGCGGATCGGGTAATATCTCGGCCTCGCCATCTCCCGCATCAACCGCCACCCAGAAAAAGTGCTGCGCCTCGGCAAAAGTCTGTGACCGAAACCCCGGTCCGCCGCCTGTCGTATCGCCATAAGTCACCGAGACCTGCTCGCCCGCTGCCAAAGCGCGCCCATTTACAGTCAGCAAAAGCGACATCATACTCTGCACCAGCGCGCCTACACGCGCTTCTCTCGGCACGTCAATCGTCAAATAATCTTCCCCTGCGGGATCATCCATCTGAGGCGTTGCGCGGTCTGAATCCGCATCCGTATAAATCCGAATTGCCCCTCCTTTCGCAACCCCTTTTTCTCCTGCCGTATAAGTCAGCGTCCACGTGCCATAGGACCCGGCCACCACATCTTCCGACGGGCTCACTGTCGCACTCCCATATAACTTTTTTACTTCTGCATCAGACATAATCGCACTCCCCTTTACCAACCGTGAACAAAATGCCTGCTATCTGGAAACCAGATCGCATCCACAACACTCGATAGCGCAATGCCAAATAAATACCCGACAATAGCGCCATACCAGAACGGCAGCGACCGCCTGTAAAGCTGCACGCCCCCAAATCGCAACACAGCCACCTTCACCAGCCACACGAGCAACAAACAAAACGCATATCGCCCGGGCGGAAACGCAATGGCGACTGGATGAAAAGGCCACCACGCAAACTGCGAACGCAAATAAGTCAAAACACCTGCTTCTGCAAAACCAAACAACCACACACCGAGCTTTTGCGTATCAAAAACCGATATTTTGCTGCCCTCAATATAGGGCACCCGCGAAATGAGTGAATCCATAGGCCACGACACCAGCAGCCCATTCAACCCGCCTTCGTCATAACACCGAAACAAATAAAAACCACCCGCACTCATATACCCGACCAAATACGCCAGCGGCACCATCCCCCATATCCACGGATGCCGGCGCAGCGAATTGCCAAACATGCGAAAAATATGCGGAATAGCAGCCAGACAGGTCGTTCGGATTGAGGCTCCCAAAAACACATTGCGATTGAACAGAATTAGCATCGACTGCGACGTGGGCGAAAGCCTCGACGTACCAATCACAGAGTGAATCAGCGCCACGCCTTTACCACCAGCGGGATTGAGATAGGTAAATCCGGTTGCGGCCGCGTATTTCGCAATGCCGAAATAACACATAAACATCAGAATGAGTTGCCCCACCATCGCCCAGAACCCCACTCCCGAGGACATCATCCAGCCGCCGACACCAACCGTTGCCAACCCCAGCCCAACCCATGCCGTGCGATACGTAACGGGCACGCCATCATCAACTGCGCGGGAACGGTTCAAAGCCTTTTGCACCGTCTCCCTTAAGTGCTTCCGCGCAACCCACACCGACCACAGCACCAGGCAAGCCAGCGCGCCGTGCATCTCGAGCATCGCAATCTCACCGGCCTTAGCAGGCTGCCCCTCTAATCCCACCGTAAAGCCCGTTCGATTCAGCAGCCCAACCTTAAAAATATTGATCACATTGTAAAACCACACACTGAACAAAATATCGGCCGGACAAAGATATGCCAGGCCCATAATCAGCGGTTGCACGCGCAAATAATACGCAGGAAAATACGGACCCAAATCCACGGCTTTGGTAAGATAGTGATCAAAAATCGTAATCCGGGGCATATTCAGTTGAAAATAGCCCACAATATTCCAGCAAATCACACCGCCCACACACCAGAACCCAATCCAGAAAATTTTGTCTCGCAACACAGCGGGCACGCGGCCTTCATCTGCGCCCTCGATCAAAGCCACAGGAAATTCGGACATGGGAAAGACCAGACGCTCTTTTTCCTGCCACTGCTTAAAAAAAAGCACGCTGCCAAAAAAACCCGCCATCACCGCGCTAATACAGCCGACAAACCACCAGAAAAAAGGCCGCACCCACAGCAACCACGGCACGGGGTCGCCGCGATGACGCCCGGTGTACACCGCCCGCACATCGGGTATATTGGCGTCCAAAAAGAACCACCTGGGCAAAAAGGGAATGACCGTATCTCGCAAGCGATTTTCCGGCGAGGCGAAAAACTCGGGCGACGGAATCAGACTCACCGCATAAAACCCCCACCCCACCGCTGGCAAACTGCCGACAATCCACATCATCGAAAAAATCGTGAGCAACTCAATGCGAGACAGCGCGAATCGCGGCGCGAAATGAATCAACCCCACATTGATCCCCACCCACATCACAAAGGGAATCAAAGCAGCCACGGGCAAATAGCTCTTAACCAGATTCCCCGCAAAATAACTCATATACCACGTCGCAACCGCAATGGTCACCAACCCCAACAAAATAGACCGAAACGTTATCGTATCCGGAGCGGGAGATGTTTCAGCTTGTATTTCAGATGAAAGGGCCATGAAAACTGTCAGAATCAGGATAAGCAGGATGAAAGGATGAACAGGATAAAACCCGTAGGTCAGACTCAGTGAATCAGAACTCTGGGTTAATGGGACTGCCGTCAGTGACACCGCTGCCCATGTAGATGGTTAAGAGCCTACAACTTGACCGCTCAATATAACACGGAATACAAGGGGATTCAAGAATTGAGATGAGGTAAAACTGGGCACAGCACAGGAAATGATCCGCACAGTGAGAGGCGTGGGATACTGTTTTAAGCCGATTGAGTAAACCTGTCCATCTTTCTCCCCTAACGGAATGTATGTTCTTTTGAGCATACGTCCCGTTTTTTTGTATAATATAAGGCAAGACTTATCCACGGAGGTCGCTGTGTTCAATCTACAGATATTCAAACAATTACCGCGAGGGACCACCTGGGAAGATATGGCAAGTCCACTGGGACCGTTGACCGTGTTGGCCTCAGATAATGGCGTACATGCAATTGCATTTGAAGGTGATCGCACGGAACAGGCGAAGATAAATTTCCCTCGCGCTGTGAATCATCCCATCATAAATACGGCGGACGAACAACTCGCGATGTATTTCGAAGGAACGCTGAAAGTTTTTGATTTGCCGTTGGATTTGCGAGGAACAGATTTTCAAAAGCGCGTGTGGGAATTACTGTTGGAAATACCCTTTGGAGAGACGCGAACCTATGGCGACATCGCCCGTGCACTGGGCAATACGGACGCATCGCAAGCCGTGGGCGCGGCCAATGGCAAAAATCCTGTAGCAATAGTGGTACCGTGTCACCGCGTAATCGGCGCATCTGGTCATCTCACGGGATATGCTGGAGGGATGGACAAGAAAAGATTTCTCTTAACGCATGAAGGCGTGATTCAGCCAACGCTGTTTTGCTAACTACTGATCGCTTTTTAGTAATCAAATAGGGGTCGCGTGCAATCGAAATCCCAATGCGTGTATAACCTTGAGCACTGTGGCAAAACCCGGATTACCTTCAGGTGACAATGCTTTGTAGAGGCTTGCGCGTCCAAGACCGGTTTCCCGAGCAATTTGTGTCATACCTTTGGCACAGGCAATGTCGCCCAAGGCAGCAGTGATTAAATTGGGGTCGCCATCCTCGAGCACGGCTTCGAGATACGCGGCGATATCTTCTTTAGTCTTCAGATGGGTCGCCGCATTCCAGGGGTATGTTTTTGTTTTTGCCATGATTGTTTTTTTCCATGTAAACATTTGTCTGACGAATTTCTATCATTTGTTAAATGTATCCTATAGGATACAAAAAGACAAGGAGATTAAAATGGCTGAAGGACATAAATTGACCATGTTGGGAACTGGACTGATCGGAATGTTTTACACCATGACCTTGCACAGACATCGGGGAATTGATCGCGTGCAGGTCGTGTATTCGCGGACCGAAGAACGCGCCAGGACATTTGCGGAAGAATGGGACATACCAAAATGGACAACGGATCTCAAAACCGCAATTGAAGACGAGGAAACCGACGGCGTGGTAATCGGCTTACCCAACGATCTACACCTCGAAGCCGCAAGACTCGCGGCACAAGCCGGCAAAGCCGTATTTTGTACCAAACCTCTCGGCCGCACTGCTGAGGAAGCCCGGCAAATTCTGGAGGCAGTGGAAAAAGCGGGCGTATTTGGCGGGTATCTCGAAGACCTGGTATATCCTCCCAAAACCCTAAAAGCCCTCGAATCCGTGAAAAACGGCGCACTGGGCCGCATCTTATGGGTGCGATCGCGCGAAACACACCCCGGTCCCCATAGCGATTGGTTCTGGGACATAAACAAAGCTGGTGGCGGTGCAATCGTCGATATGGGATGTCACTGCATCGAAATCATTCGCAACTTCATCGGCAAAGGCATTCGCCCAGTAGAAGCGATGTGCTGGTCCGACACACTCGTACATCCAGTCGAAGCAGAGGATCACGGAATTGGATTAATCAAATTTGAAAATGGATCCATGGGCCAATTTGAAGTCGGATGGGCATTTCGCGGAGGCATGGACCTGCGGGATGAGGTGGCAGGCACAGAAGGAACAATCTGGCTCAACCACTGGTTGCGCACTGGATTTGACATGTTCACGGCTGTGGGACAAGGAGGTTATGTAGCGGAAAAAGCCGAAGGCGATACGGGATGGCTCTTCCCAGTGGGAGACGAAGTCGCCGAACTGGGATATTCGGACATGTTTGTAGATATGTTCAACGCCTGGGATGAAGGACGCGAACCAATGGAAACACTGTATGACGGCTATGTCGTCAATGCGATTATAGACGCGTGTTACAAATCGGCAAAAACAAAACAATGGGAGCCGATAGAAATGGAATGGCGCGGCGGTGAAATAGATCGGGAAACCACATCGACCGAAACAGATGCACCATTTGTCACCCTGAAAACCGAGCGCATGCCCGATGGACGCCTGAAGCGAATTGTAAAAGACAAAGAAACCGGTGAGATCAGCGAGCGGATTGAAGAATAACTATGGAACGCGTATTAATTGCTGATAAGGTAGTCCTGCAGGGCAAAATCGCGCAATTGAACAGCCATACGAGAACCGGGCAACTGTGTGTGGTCAGCGATTGGGACCGCACATTGACAAAAGCGCGAACAGAAGATGGGCAAGATGCGACCTCCTATTCGGTAATTGCGCACGGAGCCTATTTGGGAGAAACGTATCGCGTTGAAATGGATCGCCTGTACGCGCGGTATCGCCCCATTGAAATATCGCAGACAATCTCGCACCGGAAAAAACAAAAAGCCATGCGCGATTGGTGGATGGCGGCACTTGCGATGATGCAAAAATACGGACTTACCGAAGAGATAATAGAAGACATTGCTATCCGTGATTTCATGCGCTTGCGCGATGGTTCCATCGATCTTTTTAAAATATTGGCAGACAGAGAGATACCTCTATCAATTTTATCCGCGGGCATTGGCAACGTAATTTCAAAATTCTTAAAAGTCAGATCATTGCTCACTGCAAATGTGACAATAACGGCAAACAAATTGATATTCGATACACATGGCGCAGTGGCGGAATTTTGCGAACCAATAATTCACAGCTTTAACAAAGCGCGTCATGCAAGTACCCCACAGAGCTACGTCCTCCTCCTGGGAGACACCATAGAAGATGCACAGATGGTGAACGACGCCGATGCAGACTGTATCATTCGCGTGGGATTTTTGAACGAATCAATCGAAGAAAATCGCGCTGCATATCTGCGCGCTTACGATATTGTAATCTGCAACGATGCATCTATGACCCCCGTGATAGAATTGTTGAGGAAATCTCTTGACACCATTTGAAGCCATGCTCTTAGGACTATTGCAAGGGCTAACCGAATTTTTGCCCGTAAGCAGTTCGGGACATCTCGCATTGGGACAAGCGGCATGGGGCATCCAAACCGGTAATATAACCTTTGAAGTGATCGTACACTTTGGGACTTTGCTGGCTATAGTAACCGCATTGCGCGTGCGAATCAGCAACTTAGTCGTCGGCTGTTTGCGACGCGATAGCGCATCCTGGCACACAATCTACCTGTTGATAATCGGATCTATTCCCGCAGGCGTCGTGGGAATCCTGTTCAAAGACATCCTCAAAGAGGCTTTCGCCAGCCCAATCGCCGTGTGCGGATTCTTGATCGCGACCGGCTGTATTTTGTGGAGCACGCGGTTTGCGCGCGCAAACCGCGTAAAAATTACATTTTTAGACGCCATTTTAATCGGCTGTGCACAGGCACTCGCCGTATTGCCGGGAATTTCCAGATCGGGTTCAACCATTGGCATGGGCCTGTTGCGCGGGCTGGACGGCCGCGAAGCCGCAACATTTTCTTTTTTATTATCCATCCCCATCATTTTGGGCGCAACCGCATTAGAGGTCGGCGACCTGCTCGCCCATCCCCCACAAATGAACGCGCTATGGACCCTGCTAATCGGTGCTATTGTCGCTTATGCGTCTGGCGTATTTGCCATTCGATGGCTCCTGGGATTGCTCAGTGGCGGGCATTTTGCACGATTTGCCTATTATTGCTGGCTCATCGGCCTGATAGGTATAGCGTATTTTGGAAAGTGAATAATCCATGAGATGGCTGATCGCGTGCCTTTTGCTCGGCTGTGGGGGCGTTCCCATATCGCCCGAGAACGATCTTCTTTCGGATTTTATGTCCATTGCCAACGTACACCGCGAGCCGACCTACAATGCAACGGGTGATATTGTGGGAGTAAACATCCTGGCCGATGTCGTCAATACGGGACCAGTACCGATTATCAGCCCATTTATCATGACCTGGAAATTGCAGACCGCTAACAGCGAAGAAATAGCCCGCACAACCCATCGGTTTTCCAGATTTGACGCGGGACAGGTGCAGAAAATTGCATTGACAATGGAATTTGCCCCGCGTTCGAATCTATCGGGCGTGCAGAATGTGGTGACATTTGATTTTGAGGAAAGTGGTCAGTAGCCAGCTAACTACTGATACCCCCCTTGCCCGATACAGTATTGGCGTGTATATTGTTGCGTCAAACGCGCCGTATCACACAACAGAGGACACAGCGATGAAATATATCATTGGGTTTTTGTCCGTCTTTTTTTTATTTGGATGTTCTAAAGACGACTCTGCTGGATCGCGGGTTTTTATTCCCGAAGATTTAGTCGTCTTGGGCAACCCATCCATTATAGGCGAAGCTGCGGGTACACCTGAAAGTCCATCGAGCTTTATCCGCATTAGTGGTAATCTTGACAGTCAATCGGGCTTGGAACTCACGGGCCTTAAGGTGCGCGTGCGTGTGTTGGGTGAAAACGACACCCCGTTGGGGACGAGCGAAGATGTATGTACACCCTCTGAAATAGCCCCCGGAGGATCGTGTACTTTTTTATCAGCCATTGTATTGGCCAACGTGGATTTCAGGGATAGTCAATCAATTGAGATTACGCCAGCTTGCGATCAGGGCACTGGCACACCGCGATTGATTCCCGTGCTTTGGCCTGATTCATAGAAAGGAGCATTATTGTGGCAGAGGTGATTTTATCGGGTTTTGCCGACGAAGGACCGGAGAGCAAGCGTGCCGAAGAGCAGTTTACCATGATGCGCGCGCTTGGCTTGTCTTATTACACAATCCGTTTTATCGACGTGGGCAATGGCGTAAAGAACGCCATGGAATTGACCGCGCAGGAGATTGTACAACTCCAAAAAATGCACGGTGAATTTGGTATTTCGGTATCGAGCATTGGATCGCCACTTGGAAAAATAAAATTGCTGGACGTGAATGACGGGACCGACAATCGCTATGTGCCGTTTAAGGAATATCTGGAGACAGATGTCAAACGCGCCATCGAACTCGCCCATGCATTTGACACAAAACTCATCCGCGGCTTTAGCTATTACCACCCACATGGGACCGATCCCTGGCCGCATCTAAATCAAGCGGCAGATCAGCTCTCAGAAATTGTGGCCCTGTGTGCAAGCGAAGGCCTGATCTACGGTTCTGAAGTAGAATCGCATTTAATCGGCGGAGATGGCGAAACACTGCTCGCACTGCACGAAAAGATCGACAGTCCCAACACCTGCATCATCATGGATGTGGGCAATATGGAAAGCATGGGACACAGCCCGGACAGCGTTTTTGCCGAATATGAGAAAACAAAGCCCGGATTGGGATGGATACACATCAAAGGATTTAACGCGCCGGCCAATCAGCCGATGCTGGACCGCGCAACAGAGAGAGGATTGACGCGGTTTATTCCCGTGGATCAGGGCGATGCCGGACATGAAATGGTCCTGCGGGATTTTAAAACACTCGTACCGCGCCTGCAAAGCCAGTTTCAGGAACTGGGGGTGCCGGGTGTATTTATCGATCTGGAACCGCATGTAAAGGGCGGTGGACAATTTGGCGGCTTTAGTGGTATTGATGGTTTTGGCGTGGCATTCCGCGCCCTGTGCAATTTGCTCGACTATCTGGGATATGAATATCACCTGACGGGCTACGAAGATTTGACCATGCCGTAAAATGGAGGTTGTAATGGCAGATAAAATTCGCATTGGTATAATTGGTGCGGGCGGTATTTTTCGCACCCGCCACTTCCCTGGATTGGCCCAAATAGACGATGCCGAGGTCGTGGCAATTTGCAACCGCAGTGAAGAGAGTGGCGGCAAAATTGCGGCTGAATTTGGACTGAATCCCGACCTGATGACCGACCCCTACGCGCTCATTGCGCGAGATGACATCGATGCAGTAATGATTGGCACCTGGCCTTATAAACACTGCGAGTTTGTACTCGAATCCCTCAAGGCGAACAAGCATGCATTTGTGCAGGCGCGCATGGCGATGAATTTGCGCGAGGCAAAAATCATGTATGCCGCAGCAATGGAATCAGACCTCGCGCACCAGATATGTCAGCCACCGCACGCATTAAAAGGCGACTGGTTTATGCAGCGGTTGATCGCCGAAGGATATGTTGGCGATATTCGCAACATCGTCATCCGCTCAATGACGCCTGGGGGTATTGATCCCAGTACGCCACTACACTGGCGACAAATCGGTCGCTTTTCCGGCTTAAACACCATGAGCGTGGGCATGCTGGTGGAATTTGTACACCGCTGGTGTGGCTATACCAAATCCGTATCCGCACACGCAGAAACATATGTGACCGAACGCTCTACAGAGGACGGCATGGGACCAGTTGACCGTCCAGACACCGTGAATATTTTGGCGCAAATGGAAAGCGGCGCAACTGCGGTCTATCTCTTCTCCGGTACCGCGCATCACGCGCCGGGTGAAAGCATTGAAATTTACGGTACGGACGGCACACTCATCTACGAGACCTCCCCCGTTTTGGACGAGCAGCGGATATTGGGTGCCAAAGCGAGCGATGGCACATTGCAGGAATTGGATGTCCCAGCATCCGACAGGCGCGAATGGACGGTTGAGGCGGATTTCATCGACATGATCAAAACCGGCAAACCCGCCGAATCGACCTTCTATCAAGGCGTGAAATACATGGAATTCACCGAAGCGGTATTCCGCTCTGTCGAACGCGGGGCAACGGTCCATTTGCCCATTGTTGATTAGGGGTAACAAGCAGAGGGCATACATAGAGATGAATCCGATATAAGTTGCCCATCTGTTTGATGGCAGGCTTCGCGTGGGGCTTGATTATGCGTTCATGGATGAATAGAAAGCGATGACGGCACACTCATTCAGGAGTAAAACGATGTTTGAGGTTGTCTCTCTGGTCGATCGTATAGAAGAAGTCCCCGTTATTGCTACGGGCACGCGTTGGCCAACATTGCGTGAAGGGAGGGCATCCGACGAACATTTTCTGCGGTTCCCCGAATGCAAAGATGATCCCTTGAGAAAAGACTACGGGAATGTGCGCACCTTTCCCGAACCTTTTGCCAGAGGGGGCGGATTTTTCCCCGTACTTTTGTTGATGGCGGACGGAAAGCTATGCTGTGCATCGCGAACCGGTTCGTGTCATGCCGGTAGTGGAGGTGAAATCAGTCTTTCCTTTTCATCGGATAAAGGCAGGACCTGGACGGATTATCAGGCGGTTGTGCGGGGAGATCCCGAACGAAATTTAGACTTGCGAAACCCGGCGTTTGGACAGGCGAAGAACGGGCACCTCGTGCTTGCCTATGGCGTCATGAGCGAAATTGACGTGAAAGGGCGTATCTCGACGCGAGATCCCTTTAAATCGATCGAAGTAATTCGCTCAGAAGATGAAGGAAAAACATGGTCAGAGCCAGTGTCTCTGGCATTTCCCGAAAAAGATCTCCGGCTTCATCCCCATGGTCAGATGCGACGGGTCTCAAACGGGGCTCTTGTGTTCAACGCACGGGGATACTACACGCAAGAGGCGTATGACGAGAACCCCAAATTGCCAGAGAGAATGAGTTATCTTTACTGGTCGTTTGACAACGGCGAGACCTGGAAGGAATCAACCCTCGTGAAATCAGGCGGGAGCGAAACGGGATTTCTACCTCTGGATGAAAAGCACTGGCTCGCCTATGTCAGATTCAACGATCAGCCAAATCAATTTGCCCACTCTTTTGACGGGGGAAAAACCTGGCCGCGTTGGAAAAAAACCATTTCCGAAGCACAGAACCAAGGGGCTTCACCC
Source organism: Gemmatimonadota bacterium (assembly GCA_026706845.1). NCBI lineage: Bacteria > Pseudomonadati > Gemmatimonadota > Gemmatimonadota bacterium. Next base: position 17,816 of record JAPOXY010000092.1, on the reverse strand, counting down.
GGCAGTATTGCGGCTCTCCCAAATGGAAAAGTACTCATTACATACGGATATCGCGCATATCCCTTCGGAGTTCGCGCTGTTGTGAGTCACGATGGAGGAAACACCTTTGATATAAATCGCGAATACATCATCAGCGACACGGCCTACCATTCGGACTGCGGGTATCCCAGTACCGTATGTTTTGAAGATGGGACCATTGTGACCACAGCATATACGCTAATGGATGTGGCTCATAAAGAATGGGGAACCAGCTGTATCGCATATCGTTATTCGCAGAGTCTATTTGGCGGTACAGTCTATAAGCCCATTACCGCTTGAGATATGACAGACCGTGAAAAACGAAACTTTGCAGAATATCCTTCGTTGACTCAAGAAGATATTTATGCATGTAAGGCGTTGGTCACTTCATAAACAAAGGGCATACAATATGAAAATTTCTTTAGACTTGCCAGACACGGCTGCGCTTGCCCACCTCGACTAGGCGTATTTCAGAGAAGTCCTGGTTGCAACACTCTACCACGTAGGAAAACTCTCTGAGAAAGAAGCATGCTTCATACTCGGGATTTCCCGTCGTGCGTTTGAGGAGTTGCTACCGCAGTTCGGGTTTTCCATCTTAGTGGATACACCAGAGACTATTGATGTAGAACTGCATGCATAAAATGAAAGAGAACCTATCAAAATCTCAATTCGCGCTGTGTATCGAGAATAGAGACTGCGACGATCTGGAGAAGCGGAAAATATACCAGATTTTACCCGACGAAGAAGCAGCGCAAGAGGGATATTTGAGAGTCATTGACGAATCGTGGGAAGACTACTTGTATCCCGCATCTTATTTTATCTTTGTCGAACTGCCTTGCAAAGCCAAAGACGCACTGGCAAACTGAGACTGAGTTTCAGGAACGTTACCATGACCACAGACTGGAGCAAGCTGGAACAAACGGTTAAAGATTACGAATCGCCCGGTACGATCGGCGTCAGTGTGATTTCGCCTCAGGGAGAGCGTTGGGCTTCACGGGGTGATCATCAGTTTCCGGCGGCCAGCACAGTTAAAATCCCGATCATGATCGAGATCTACAGAGCTATTGATCGCGGTACACTCGCGCTCGATGACACATATATCGTCCGCTCTGTGGATAAATCCCCCGGCAGTGGTGTACTGCGACACATGCATACCGGGCTGCAACTGTCGTTTGGAGATCTTCTGTACTTGATGATGTCCATCAGCGACAACACCGCCACCAACATATTGATTGAAGTGGCCGGAATGGATCGCATCAACGCGACAATGCGAGAACTCGGTATGACCGCCTCCTCTCTCGGACGGCCCATGCGCGGGCGCCTCGCGATTGAAGGGGAACAGGAAAATTGGGCCACACCGAATGACTACACTACCGTCGTCAAGACGATTCTCGACGACCAGGCCGCATCCCCCGCATCCTGTCAGGCCATGCTCACCACCTTGACCCTGCAACAGAACGGTCGTCGCATCGGACGATATGTGCCGACCTCCAAAACCTATCGCTGGGGTTCCAAAACCGGCTCGAATCGGGGGGTAATCAATGACGTCGGCTTCGTCGAATCCCCTGCGGGGACGATGGTAATCGCGCTCTACAGCCGGGAACTCGGCGATCGCGTCACCAGCGAATGCGCGCTCTCCGAGATTGCCAGGGCCGCGATGCAAGTGACGGGCATGATCTCGGGAGAAGGTGACCAATGACAAATCACGAGTCACTTGAGGCAAAAGTCGATCAGGTGTTCGCGGAATGGGACAAGCCAGACTCCCCTGGTGCGGCCCTGTCGGTTATCAGAGACGACGAAATTATCTACAAACGCGGATACGGTATGGCGAATCTGGAATACGGCATCCCGATTGCACCGACAACCATCTTCGACATTGCTTCGGTCTCCAAGCAATTTGCGGGCTTTGCCATCGCCACGTTGTTGCATGAAGGGAAACTCTCGCTGGATGACGATATTCGGATGCACTTGCCCGATGTCCCGGATTTTGGAATAAAAATAACGATTCGACATCTGGTGCATCACACGAGTGGACTGCGGGATTGGGTACAGGCACTCGTCATCGCGGGCGGACAGATGGATGACGTGATCTCGTTTAAACATATTTTGAAAATGGTAAGGCGTCAGAAAGACCTCAACTTCGAGCCTGGAACAGCGTTTTTATACTCAAATACGGGGTATAATCTGCTGGCAGAAATCGTTGAAACAATAACGGGAGAATCATTTCGCGAATGGACGGACGCCAACATCTTTAAGCCCCTCGCCATGACCAACACCCACTTTCACGATGACCACGAGATGATCGTGAAGAACCGGGCGTATTCCTATTCGTCCGCGAAAGATAACGGGTTCAAGAATGCTGTGAACAATTTAACCGCCCTCGGTTCGAGTTCGCTCTATTCAACAGTAGAAGATCTGGCAAAGTGGATTCTGAACTTTGACGATGCACGGATAGGCGGAAAGGCAGTGGTTGAGCAGATGCACCAGCAGGGAGTTCTCAATAAGGGGAAACAGATCAATTACGCCTTCGGATTGGACATCGGCGAGTACAGAGCACGGAAAACGGCCGGACACGGCGGATCATGGCGGGGATTTCGCAGCCATCTCATACGTTTTCCAGCTCAGAAATTTGGCGTTGTCATATTGTGCAATCTGGACACCTTCACCCCACTTAATCTGGCGAAAAAGATCGCTGATATCTATCTCGCTGATGTCCTTGCGCCCGAGGCACCCGAGCCGGATAAGCAACCCTCTGAAAGCAACGAGATCGAACCCCTATCACCAGAACAGTTGTCAGAATTCGAAGGCGATTATTACACCGAAGAACTCGATACCACCTATACCATTTGTGTGCGAGGGGACCGGCTTGTGGCGCAACACAGACGGCATGACGACATATCGCTAACCTGTAACGACGATCATTTCGTCGGGGATGCGTGGTTTTTCCCAGAAGTTCATTTTACGCGAGACGATACGGGACAAATTACAGGGTTCAGGCTGACGGGAAACCGGGTCAAAAATTTGTGTTTTAAAAAAGGACATGATTAACCATGAACCGAATCCTATTGAAACTAATGCTGCTCGCTGTGCTTGTCCCCATCTCTTCGGTTTTGGCCGATGAATGGCCGCAGTGGCGGGGACCGCACCGGGACGGTGTTTGGAGCGAAACCGGGATATTGGAGACATTTGACGGACCGGAGATCCCGATCCGTTGGCGAGTGCCAATCGGCAGCGGCTATAGCGGCCCGAGCGTCGCTGACGGGCGCGTTTACGTTACTGACCGTCTCGCGAAACCGAAACAGGTCGAACGGGTTCACTGTTTCGACTGGAAAACAGGGGAATTGATTTGGTCCTTCACCTACGAGTGTGAATACCGAATTGACTATACCGCCGGACCTCGAGCCAATGTTATCATTCATGACGGACTCGCTTACGCCCTGGGAGCGATGGGGCATCTCCACTGCTTTGATGCCGCAACCGGCACGTTGAAGTGGAAAAAAGACCTCAACGCCGAATACAATATTAAGATGCCAACCTGGGGGATTGCGAGCGCGCCGATTGTCGAGGGTTCTCACCTCATCGTACAAATCGGCGGCACGCCCGGAGCGTGCATCGTCGCTTTCGATCGCGAAACCGGAGCCGAAAAATGGAAAGCCCTTGAAGACAACGCATCTTACTCAACTCCAATTGTGATTACACAGGGGGGCGAGCGGGTGCTCGTCTGTTGGACAGGTAGAAATATCGCCGGGCTCAACCCGCAGACAGGCAGCACGCATTGGCGCCATCCGTTTCCACCGACTCGCATGGAGATCGGGATCGCAAGTCCCGTTTTTTATCAAAATGAGTTGTTTATCACCGATTTCTTTGAAGGTTCACTGCTGCTGAAACTGAATCCAGATAAGCCGATGATGCAATTCGGCTGGCACCGTAAGGGAAGAAATGAACGGAACACAGACGCGCTCCATTCCACGATGTCAACCCCGATCCGACTCGGCGATTACATTTACGGTGTGGATAGCTATGGGGAACTCCGCTGCCTCGATGCCCGCAACGGCGATCGGATTTGGGAAGACCTCACCGCGGTTCCGAAAGCGCGCTGGAGCAACATTCATTTTATCAAAAATGGCGATAAGGTCTGGATGTTTAATGAGCGCGGCGAACTCCTGATTACAACGCTTTCGCCGGACGGGCTGAATATCATCAGCCGCGCGAAACTGATCGAACCGACGCGCGACCAGTTGAACCGCAGAGGTGGTGTCACATGGTCACATCCTGCGTTTGCCTATAAACATGTGTTCGCCCGAAATGATAAAGAACTGGTTTGTGCCAGTTTGGCGAAAAGCGAAAATAGGAATGATTAAATGAGATACTACTTCCGTGAAAATATTCGGCGATACGAAATCATGACGCGGATGAGTCTGGAGAATTGGGCAAAAAGGACGTATGGAGGCACGGACTTCCACGACTTTTCATCTCGCAACTTTCTCGAAGCGGCCTTGCCGAGGCTCCGGTTTGAGACACCGAATCCAACGGCTCTCGAACTCGGAACCGGTGTGGGTCCAGGCGCGTTATTTCTGGCCGAGCGGGGTTACCAGGTCACCGGTTACGACTTGATACCTGAAGCGATTCACACGGCCCGGGAAATAGCTACCCTTCGAGGTTTGTCCATTCAGTATGAGGTGATGGACGTAACCCAAATCCCGCACAATGGAAACCGGTTCGATTTGATCGTCGACAGCTACTGCATCAATCACATCGTGTTTGTAGAAGAGCGCAGATCTGTCTTCGAAAGCGTCAAGGCGCGACTGAAGCCTGAGGGCTACTATCTCGTGAGTTCCTCGGTTTACGAGCCCTCCCGACATACTCCGGACATGAAAGTCATCGACCGATCAACTGGCCAAACCTATGACATCTATGACAACGACTGTCTTTACGATCCGTCAACAGATTACTACTACGAACCGCTCGAAAAATACCCGTCCGAACGGGAGCGGATCGAAGCGTGCGAGGACACAATTGTTGTGAATGGCAGGACCTACATTCCAAAGCGGTGTTATCGGGATTGGAGACGACTCCAGGCCGAAGTCGGATCCTATGGATTCGAGCCCATCTTTCGCCATGGCGAATATGGCGAGAGTTCGATCTTCATCCACAGGGGGAGTGGCGTCAACCTTGTTCCTATGAAAGATATATAGAGAACTCAGGGAAGTTCGATACAGCCTGAGGCCGTGGCCGATTTGTTTGCTAATTGACAAAAACTGTGATACATTCGCACTACAGTTTTTACCCCCCTGAACACTGGGGAAAACAACGACAACACAGCGAGGTAAAAAATGGCAGATAAAATTCGCATTGGCATCATTGGTGCGGGTGGTATTTTCCGGAGCCGACATTTTCCGGGACTGGCAAAAATTGACGACGCCGAAGTCGTGGCAATATGCAACCGCAGCATAGAAAGTGGCGAAAAGGTAATAGCCGAACAGGGCCTATCAGCCGAAGCTATGACAGACCCACAGGCCCTGTTGCATCGGGACGATATCGACGCAGTAATGATCGGCACCTGGCCGTACAAACACTGTGAATTCGTCCTCGCATCCTTAGACGCTGGCAAACACACCTTTGTACAGGCGCGCATGGCGATGAACTTGCGCGAAGCCCGATTGATGTATGCCAGAAGTCGAGAATCCAATCTCGTAACCCAAATTTGTCCAGCCCCCCCGTGGAAAGGCGGGCGTTTCTTGAGACGGCTCATAGATGAAGGGTATTTGGGCGATATTTTCCACGTATATGTTCGCGACCTGGGCGGGCGCTATTGGGATATCGAAGAGCCATTACACTGGCGACAGATGCGCCGATATTCGGGCTTAAATATCCTGGGAATGGGTATTACCGTCGAGCGCGTCGAGCGCGTATTTGGCTATATGTCAACCATAACGGCTGAAACTGACATTTTTACCAGAGAGCGACCACTACCCGATGGGTCTGACACTGGACCGGTTGAAACACCTGATATGGCGCATATCATAGGCAAAATGGAAAATGGTGCGCGTGCGGCATTTCTATTTTCGGGCGTCGCGCAATTTGGCGGAAGCTCTGTCATTGAAGCTTATGGTAGTGACGGCACATTGACCTACGACATGGGAACGCAAATTCGCGGTGCAAAAACGGGGGATCGACGACTGCAAGAAATACCCATCCCCGAAGATGAAGCCGCCGAATGGACGGTCGAAGCCGATTTCATCAATGCCATCAAGGGTGGGCCTCAGGGCGATACCAGCTTTTACGAAGGCATGAGATATATGGAATTTACCGAAGCGGTTCACCGCTCGGCAGAGCGCGGCGGAACCGTTCGATTGCCCCTGGTTGATTAGAGGAGATGCAGTGATCAGACTTGTGGCATTTGACCTGGATGGAACGATCTTAAATCACAACAACACCCCATCGGATGCTTCGATGGCGGCGATTTGCGAATTATTGGATCGCGGCGTAGCTGTAGCGTCTATGAGTGGACGCAATTTTGAACGCAATCAAATTCCGTTTGTACGCAATCCCAGCGTGGCCGACGCCCTCTATGCCGGATGCTATAATGGCGCAATGGTTTTCGCACCCAGGACGAATGGCACACGCCAACTCATGCATGAACAGCGTCTGCCCGATGACATATTCTCATCGCTGATCCAATATGCCGATGACCGGCTCATGAATTTTGTATATTGTCGCTGTGACATGAATAGCGAAGGCCCCTGCGAAGTTTATATCACCGACCGCATGACAAAAATGAGCCGCGCGGTAGCCACAATGACCAATATGGTCTATGAAGTCGATGCCGATCTCGCGCAGCGAATACGCACAAAAGAATTGGCCTCGCCCCCCAAAATAATGCTCTTGCCCGAACCCGGACATGCCGATGAAACAGTTGATGAATTAAAAAATATATTCGGCGATCAAATTTACATGGCCTGGGCCGTGGCGGGTCGCATCGAAATCATGCACCCGGATGTGAACAAAGGCGCAGCACTCACAGCGATAGCCAACCACATTGGCGGCAGCCTCGATGAGGTGATGGCTGTGGGCGATGGCAATAATGATCTGCCCATGTTGCGCGCAGCCGGAACCGGTGTATTGATGCACAACGCAGATGCAGCAACCCATCGCGCAGTGACCGGGGAAAATATTCTACAAACCGACCACATTGAAAACGATGGATTTGCCAAAGCCGTGCGTCGATATGTGCTTGATAGGTAAGAGGAAGGATTCTCATGGGACAGACATTAGACATAGGTCGGCGAATAGAATTGGTGCCAATGGATGTCCATTTTCACGACATCACAATTGGGCTATACCGGCAAGAAAACGCACAGGGCACGACTTTTCGCGTTCACACATATAGCCAGATAGACGGGGCGCAAGCGCGTATAGATTCCGTAAACCATGCAATGCGCGTCCTGGGAGGCATGGAAGACGCAGGCGAGGGATTATTGCGCTTTCCGTGTGGCGCCACACATCTGCTCTCTGTGAAGCGACTATTCTTGGAAGCGTGCAAACTCGGCATGGATGACGACGTATCTATGCGTCCGTTGACCATCCTGGACAAAAAATCGGGATTGCACATTTCCGCAACGCCCCAATCTAATGGCGCATACAAAATCACGGCTGATAGCGATGAAAAAGGCGCAGACCGGCGCATTCGATTGGTGGCCGGAGGGCTTGCAAAACTGGGCGAATTGGAACAAGTGGAAGAAGACCAGGTGCGCTTTGATTGCGGCATGACACACGATCCCCTCATAGGTGTCCTACTCGTACGCGCCCCCAATGTGCGATCCGTCATGCGAGAATTGGAACAGGCTGCCAGCCGGGGCGTGCTCGCAGCCCCGAGCGCGCAAAATTAGGAACTGGAGTCACATATGAACGACCAGACAACAAAACCAATGAAACCGCGCGACCGCGTATTGGCCGCACTCAATCGGGCGCCTGTGGATCGCACACCGACCTGTAACCCGACTTCGGTTGCAACCGTAGAATTGATGGATCTCGTCGATGCGCCATTTCCGCAGGCAAATCGCGAACCAGAACTCATGGCACGGCTGGCGGCAACGAGCTATACCGAACTGGGTTTTGACACGATCATGCCCGTATTTACAATCATCCAGGAATCATCCGCACTCGGGTGCAAAATCCAGTGGGAACAAAAAGACAACTGGCCCACAGTGCAAATGAGAGAACCGATCTGGCACAAGGTAGATGATATTGAAATTCCATCGAACTTATTGACCCATCCCGATACAAAATGCGTGCTGGACGCGATTGGCATATTGCGAAAAGAATACGGCGATGAAGTGGCGATTATCGGTAAAACAATGGGACCCTGGTCTCTGGCGTATCACTGCTTTGGCGTAGAGGATTTTTTGCTCCTATCATTGGACGACCCGGATCACACGCGGCAAATTCTGGACAAATTAAAAGAAGTAACCGTCGCATTTGGCGTAGCGCAAATTGAAGCGGGCGCCGACGCCCTGACCCTGCCCGATCACGCAACGGGGGATCTGGTCAGCGGCGATTATTACGACCGGTATTTGCGCGAATTGCACATCGAATTTGCCGACCGCATACCCATTCCGCTAATTTTGCATATATGCGGGCGCACCGTTGATCGGATGGAATACATCGCGCAAACGGGCATGGCAGCATTTCACTACGACTCCAAAAACGATCCAGATGAGTCAATTGATATTGTAAAGGAACGAATCGCGCTGGTCGGCAATATCAACAACCCGGAAACACTATTTTCAAAAGAGCCGGAAACCGTAAAAAAAGAAGTGTATAAAAACCTGAGTGCAGGAGTACATCTGGTGGGGCCTGAATGTGCGATTCCCTTGCAAACATCAATCGAAAATCTGAAAGAAATCCCAAAAGCAGTCGTGGATTGGCATGCGGAGGCAGAGAGCGTTAATGGCTGAATTATCCGATGTTCAAAATGAGTTTATCAAAGAGGAAATAGAAGAATTTTTAGAACGCCCCGATGAGATACAACGCAATATCGATCTGTTCGCAAACGCGAGTCCCGAGATGCAGGCAATTGCCGCCGCATTGATCGATGGCGCGCATCACGATGTCGATCAATTGACGCGCGAAGCCCTGGATGCAGGCGTAGGTGCGCTGGAAATTATGGACGATGGGTTGATCGCTGGCATGGGCATTGTGGGAATTAAATTTCGAGAAAATTTTATTTTTGTACCCGAAGTCCTCGCGTGCGCCCGGGCAATGAAAGCGGGAATGGCGCATATTGAACCCATCTTGTCAGCCTCGGGCGTCGAGCCGGTAGGCACGGTCATTATGGGCACGGTAAAAGGCGATTTGCACGATATTGGCAAAAATTTGTGTATCATGATGTTGCGCGGTGCCGGGTTTGTCGTCCACGACCTCGGCGTGGATACATCCGAAGACGAATTTATGGATGCCGTCGAAGAACACGAAGCCAAATTGCTCGGCATGTCCGCACTGTTGACCACGACAATGCCGAATATGGGCAAGACAATTGAAGCATTTATCGACGAAGACTTGCGAGACGATGTGAAAATCATGGTGGGCGGTGCCCCTGTGACACAGGAATTTGCCGACGACATGGGGGCGGATGGATACGGTGAAAACGCCCTGGACTGCGTGGAACTGGCTGTACAATTGTTGAAGGAGTGGGAGGAGGAGAATGAGTGAGCGTGAAAAAATAGATCGAGAAGCCTATCAAAAGCGGCTGGACCGCATGTCTGAAATTTTTTCAGATATTGTCCAGCATGCCGACGAACAGGCGCAAATGCGCTGTCCCTACAAAAACAAGGACAACGAGTGCACCGCCAAATTTGGCTGTAAATTCCAGCGAAAACCAGCGCCCAACCGGGCGCTTTTTCAATGTGCCAGCAACGATAACCTCGACTATCGCACGGCCTGGGAAACAGAGCCAGATGCCTATCGTGAGATGAAGACCACACTCAAAAAACAAAAAAAGCGTCGCCGAAAAAAGGGAACGGGCACAATTACACACATGGGCAAGGTGCAACAACTCGAAGGACGAAAAACGATATTTGATTATGCCGACGATCTATCTGTTCGGGTTCCAACATCGTGTTTCCGGTCGGGTATCTGCCATGAATGCGTGGTAGAAATTGCAAAAGGCGAAGAAGCTCTATGCCCCAAAACCGAAGCTGAAGCCTTCTTAAAAGACAATTACCGATTGGCCTGTCAGGCTGAAGTCGTAGATTTAGATGCAGAAGTCGAATTTGTCCCCCTGCGCCGCGCGCCTCAAATTTTGACCTTGAGCCAGGAAAAAGCAATTGATCTCAATCCCGTGGTAACGCGTAAAGGTGACCGGGTATTCTACGACGGAGAAGACATCGACCGGTTTCGGGGACACATCTACGGACTGGCAATTGATGTGGGCACCACGACAATTGTGATGGATCTCGTAGATCTGGAATCTGGCGAAAGTATTGCGATTGCATCTTATGAAAATCCCCAGCGCTTTGGCGGCAGCGATATCATGTATCGCATTTCCTATGATGGCGAATATCCAAATGAGTTGTGGAAAGCACTGGTAAATGCGATCAACCACGAAATTCTCGTGCTATGTGAAAAATTGGGTTTTGAGCGACAAGAAATTTACGAAATTGTCGTCGCTGGCAATGCCACCATGAGAGATATGTTTTTCAGGCTCGATGTGCAGAGCATTGGACAAAAGCCCTATAAATCCCAAATAGAACACGAATATCTGGCCGGAGAGCGAAAAACAACCGCCCTTTATGAAAGCAGCAGGCGGTTGGGCATTCGGACAAATCCCAAAGCGCGGGTATATGGCATGCCCCTTATTGCAAGCCATGTGGGCGGCGATGTCGCAGCGGACATGCTGGCCGTGGAAATGGGCGCTCAAGACGAGATATTCATGCTCGTCGATGTGGGCACCAATACCGAAGTCGTAGTGGGCAACCGAGACAGGTTGGTGGCAGCTTCTTGTCCGGCGGGACCCGCATTTGAAGGCGGCGGTATCGCCTGTGGCATGCCCGGACAAGATGGGGCGATTGAATCGATGGCGTGGGAAAGTGGTCAGTTCAATTATCGCGTAATAGGTAATGGCACGCCCCAGGGGTTGTGCGGCTCTGGACTGATCGATTTATTGGCCGAACTTCGGCGGCATGATATGATGACGGAAAAGGGCGTATTTGCCGACCGCAAGCAATATGAAATGATTGTAGTGCCCGAACACAGCATTGCGCTATCGCGCGAAGACGCGAGCAATCTGGCTCAGGCCAAGGCCGCAAATTACTGTGGGCAGTTACTTGTCATGCGCGAATTTGGCATTGCCCCCGACCAGATCCATCGACTTTATCTATCTGGCGGATTTGCCAATTACGTCAATGTGCAAAATGCGATTGATATTGGTTTTCTCGCACCCGTGCCACAAGAACGCATCGAAAAGGTGGGAAATGCCGCGATATTGGGCGCGAGAGAAGTATTGCTCTCGCGGAAACGACGCGAGAGCTTAGAACGCCTTGTGAAGCGGATTGAGCATGTGGAACTGGAGACAAAGCCAGACTTTTTTGACGTATTTGTCGAAGGGTGTCAATTTAAGAGGATGACGGTATGAAGTCTTTTGCAGAACGCCTCGCAGACGATCAACCTATGGTGTACGACGGCGGATTTGGATCTCAATTATTTGCACACGGGGTAAACCTGGCAAACAGTTCCATCGCCAATCTATCGCACCCCAAAGAGGTTGTAGCAGTGCATCGCGCGTATATCGATGCGGGTGCAAACGCCATTGGCACAAACACATTTGTGGTATCCCCCCTGCATCTCGAGATGGCCGATGCCGATGAAGATGATGCCGAGCACTTGACAGAATTAGCTGTCCAACACGCGCGGCAAGCCGTTGAAGAAAGCGGGAAGGATGTTTATGTGGGTGGCTCCATCGGTCCCTCCCCCGGTGCTATCGAAGCCGATGCCGGCGATACGGTTTTTGGCATCCCCAATGTCGATGTGCGATCGGCCCACGAGCGCGTGATCTCTGCCATGGTCAAAGGCGGCGCCGATTTTTTTGTCATAGAAACGCAGTTTTCCGCCAAAGAAGCTGCAATCGCCGTTGATATTGCACGGCAGACGGGCTTACCCATCGCCGTGAATATGACGTATAAATTCACAAAGGATCGCAAAACGGGTGAATTGATTTACCGCACGGACTGGGGCTTTTCGCCCGGCGATGTGCTGGACATTTTGGCAAGTGGCGAATTTTCAGATGGCGATAATCTGCTCGGCGACGTGCAACTCCTGGGCCTGAACTGCGGCGCTGAAACGCGCAATACAGACCACACGGGCATGCCCTATGCAATTGAGGGCACAGTGCAGATGCAAAAAGCGCTTGTGGATCGCGGCATTGAAAACAAGCGCTTGATGGCCTATCCCAATGCGGGCTTACCCACCCTGGACAAAGTCACCAAACAGGCGTCGTATTCGCAAGGACCAGAAGACATGGCCCAACACGTCGAGGACTTGTTGGACGCCGGTGGATTCTTGATAGGCGGATGTTGCGGAACCACGCCCGAACACATTCGGGCATTTCGCAATATCGTAGATACGCGGTAGGAGGCTCTTGTATTTTTACACCGATTAAACTTGAGGTTTGAATTATGGCTGATTATTGGGACGACGAAATAGAAGATATCGAGGTCGAAGATATGTTTGTAGGCGCGCTACTGGGTGGTGCGATAGGCGATTCTCTGGGCTGTTTTTGCGAGGGATGGGACCGGGATCGGATCAAAGCGGTAGAGGGATTGACAGACCACTATCGAGGGCGGGTCAATCGGGAAGGCGTGGTAACCCGCCCAGCAGGAGAATATACAGACGATACCCAGCAAACCCTCGTCCTCGTTGAGTCAATTATAGCGTGTGAAAAGGTCGATCCCGAAGACCTGAGCAATCGTTTTTTGGCGATGTGGCGCGAGGGACTCCTGCAAATGTATGGCCGGGCTTTTCGGGAAACCCTGGAACGCCTCGATCAGGGTCTGGCGTGGTCCGAAGCCGCATCGAAAGACCACCCATCCAACGGAGCGGTCATGAAAATCGCGCCAGTGGGCTTGTGGCACTGGGCAACCGGTGAAAATATCCTGGACGATGCAATTGCAGCGAGCCATGTGACACACCAGGACCCACGCGCAGTTGCGCCTGCAGTCGCAATGGCCCATGTGGTGGGGCATCTGGTAACACATCGCCCACTGGACGGAAATGAGGTGCTGGACGTAGCCGAGTGGTCGGCCAGACCGATTTGCGAATCTACAGGCGAGTTGATCGCACAGGTGGGGACATTGCTGACAATGAACGAAGAAGATGCGTGGGCAACCATGGTAAAAATGCCCGAAGCTGCGCGAGAAAATGCCATCCCGAGCGAAGCCCAGGCCACAATTGTCGTGGCTTTAGAGGCGTTCTTGCGCTCAGAAGGAGAATTTATCCCCACTGTTGAGCGCGCGCTGCTCACGGGTGGAGATGTAGATACATTTGCAGCCATTGCCGGTACCCTGAGCGGTTTGTATCACGGAACAGCGGGTTTGCCGCAACATCTCGTAGAGACACTGGTTGAACGCACAGAAATCGAATCACTATCCCGCGAGCTTTACGAAAAGACCGGAGGCGCCCTGTGATACTCGACGGTTTTAAGGGCATGTATCCCGCACTGGTCAGCCCCAGGGATGGGACAGGTGCATTCAGCGTCTCGGCCTATGAAAAACTCATAGCGCGTATTTACGAACGGGGATCACACGGCGTGTACGTGGCAGGCAACACGGGCGAAGGTTATTTGATGACAATGGCCGAGCGCAAGTTGGCCACAGAGATTGCCGTCAAAGCATCAAAAGGACATGGACGAGTGGTAGTACACGTTGGCACCCCCTCTGAACGCGACGCGGTTGAACTCGCCAAACACGCCGTAGATGCAGGAGCCGATGGCATTTCGAGTTTGCCGCCTTATGTCCAGGGATATCGTTTTGATGACATATTGGCGTATTACAGCGCACTGAGTTCAGCGGCAAACTTGCCGGTCTTTGTGTATTACATCCCCGTGGTCACGCATCAGGAGTATTCGTTTGAACAAATCAACCAGATGCTCGCACTCGAAGGCGTGGTGGGCATTAAATTCACAAATTTCAACCTGTTCTTAATGGAACGCATACTCAATGGACCGCATAAGCCGCATATTTTTAACGGACATGACGAAGTGGCCCTATCGGGCATTGCGGTAGGTGCCCAGGGGGGAATCGGCACATTTTACAATGTGATGCCCGCGCATTTTGTGGGCATTTACGAAGCGGTGAACAAGCGCGATTTGGACACGGCACGCACATTGCAAGCAGACGTGAATGAACTGATTCGGATTTGTCAAAAATACAGTGGACACGGCAGCGTACGCGCCGTATTGCGCTGGCAGGGAATCGAGTGCGGCGATCCCGTCAAGCCAACACGTCCGCTCGACGAGGAAGAAGAGAAAGCATTACGAAAAGAAATTGAAGCAGCAGCTTTGGATATATTTTGAAGTGGTGGAAGGTAATATACAATAGGTAAGAGGGGTGCTTTTCACGCCTTGTATCTTTGTATCTCTGTGTCTTTGTGTGAGGCCCCCTCGCCTCTCACAATCTCATACACCGTCGCCCCTTCCCGCTCGGTTATAGTGGAAAACGCCCAGCCCGCATTGCACAAACGATCAAAAAAAGGTCTGCCTAAGATGCGATTGGGTTCAGAAAATAAAACGCGCCCTCCCGGTGCGAGAAGGGCGTCGAATGTGGCGATAAGAGGATCGAAAAAACGCGGTTCGTACACGAGATCTGCACCCAACAAGGTGGCATAGTGTTGATCTTGCGGTGGAGAACGCCAGTCGATGAGCATCGTCTGGGGAACAATGCCCGCAATTTGCAACCCATTGAGTTGCGCAAACTTGAGAGCATCGAGCTGGTAATCCGTAGCCGTGACACGCGCGCGTTTGAGACAGGCAATAGATGAGACAAGGCCCAATCCACAGCCGAGTTCAAGCACGGATTCGCCCGGCGCGATCAGATTATCCGCGAGCAGAACATCGGACAAAATAAGCGCAGAATCCCAAAGCGTTGCCCAATAAGGCAGACGTTCATCCTGAACCTCAACGCTATTGGGATCCGCCATTTGCATTTTGTCAAAGAGTGCCTCGGCATCTTCAACACACGTCACACCTATTTTGCGCCCGCAAATATTGTGGTGTTCTTCGCCGAGTTGATAGCGCCCGGCGAGTTCGCGTTTGAGGGCGTAAATTTCTTTTTGTACGCTCATCAAAGGGGACTGGCCTGCCTACTGATACGCTTCCCACAAAGCCTTGTAATACTGGAGCAGACGCTCGGCATCTGAACTACCGGGGATTTCGGCCAGCGTATATCCCGCATAGCCTTCGGCATTGAGGAGCGAGAAGAGTTCGCGCCATGGATAGGCCGGATTGCACAATTCATTGATGTGTACCAGACCGATTTTGTGTTTGAGCAGGTCAAAATTGGCTTTGATAGAACCGTCTTCCACTTCGCCCAAATTCGAGTTCCAGCATACCTTTGCATTGTCGTGATCTGCCCAATCCATGATGGTGCGCATATGCGCTGGCTCTTGCGTTTCTCGCCCGTGTACTTCCAACCGGATTTGCACTCCCAGATCAGCAGCGGCAATCGCGCATTCGCGCACGGATTTGCCAATTTGTTCGAGTGTTTGATCCACCGAGATACCTTTGTCGGTCTGCAGACCATTGGGCCGCACCTTAACGCCCGGGCAACCCAGGTCGGCGGCGAGTTTGGCGTATTCAATAGTACCATCAATATTTTCGCGCACAACGCCTGGATCATCCGAATGGTATTCAAACGCTGAGCCCAAACCCGCGATTTCAACACCGCCATCTTCAAATTTTTTGCGGATATCCTGCCTTTGTCCCGCCGAAAGGTCTGATTCAACGCCGTGAGCATGCGTAGTACGCAGTTCGGCACCGCCATAACCGAGTTTGGCACAGGTTTCGATAATAGTGGCAACATCCCATTCTGCAGCGATTTGATACGTGACAATACCCAACTTCATTTTTATCTCCCGTTGATAGCTCTCAGCCGCTATTGGTCGGCAAAACAAAGGGCCAAAAGCTGAAAGTGGATGAACTTATCGTTGCCGACCGCATCTGAAGATAGGACTTGCACTGAGAATGTCAATGCCTTTGAAGTATCTCCCATAAGACATACAAAATAACTTGACGCACATCGAACATTTCGCCATATCTACACAGGTACAATCCTCTATCACAGGGATATTCGAGATGCATATTCAGCGTGCCGAGAGGCGAGATTTTCTGGAAATCGCAAAATTAGATCGCGAAGCATGGGCACAAAATCGGAATTCTGAGTATATTCCCGATGGCGAGCACGTCTGGCGATTGTGGACAGAGTACGCACTGGTATTTTGTGCATGGGAAAAAGAGAAACTAATCGGTGCTGTGCTGGCATTTCCCACGAGAACGGACAGGCTGTATTGTTTGCACAAAGTATTTGTGGATCATCCCTTTCGCGGCAAAGGCATTGGTTCCGCTTTGTTCGACGCGATTTTAGCCGCCTGTGATCAAATCGGTGTGGATTGCTTTTTGACCGTAGATCCCGAAAATGAAAGTGCTATTTCCCTGTACGAAAAATGGGGATTTAGCGAGAGAAACTTTGTGAAAGGTTATTATCGCGCCGCAGAAGATCGGTATGTACTGACGCGACGCTGCAAAACAAAGACCTGAGATAAGGAGCCAAACAATGCACCCCAAATGTCTCGATTATTGTCTGACAGAAGAAGAAGCGCGCAAATTCAAACGAGATGGCTATTTCATTGTTCCAGACGCCCTACCACCCGACATGGTCAGCGATCTCGTCGTCGCAGTAGATCGCGTAGATAAAGAAGAACGCGCACGGATGGGAAAAAGTGCCACAGCGCGCATCAACCACTACGACTTCATTGGCAAGGACGACCACTTCTTGCCCTTGCTCGACTGGTACAAAACATTTCCCAAAGTGTGGGGCATCCTGGGCTGGCACATCCAGCTCTACCACACCCACATGACCGTGACACCCCCTGCAGAACCGCACAAAACACTCGAAAAAGACGGACCTGGACTCGGCTTCCATCAGGACAGCGGTCGCATCAATCAAGACTTCGACATGATCCCGCGTCCCATGATCTCCCTCAAAATCGGCTTTTTTCTCACTGATACAACCCAACCCGGCCGCGGCAATTTCTACGTCCTCCCCAAAAGCCAAACGCAAAATACATTTCCCGGAGAAGATCGCAACGCGCCGCACAAAGACGCTATCCCGGTGCTCGTACCGCCCGGATCAGCCGTATTTTTTGACCGCCGCCTATGGCATTCAGCCAGTACCAACTACTGGAAAGAACCCCGCCGCGTACTCTTCTACGGCTACTCCTACCGCTGGCTTCGCCCCCGAGACGACATGCAGGTAGAACACTACCTCGACCGCTGCACGCCCATCCAAAAACAACTCCTCGGCGTCAGCTACTCCGGCGGTCGCGGCTACACCTCCCCCACTCCCGAAGACGCGCCCCTCAAAACCTGGCTTGAAGAACACGGGATCAGTGGTGAATAGTCACTAAAAATTTTTAATGGCGTACAATTAGGCAGGCATGTTTGCATCAATCAAGTCGGTTATTGATCAACCGGCGGCACTGACATCACAATCTGGAGATGAGAGATGGGCATATCAGATAGACGCAAGTTG
>JAPOXY010000091.1 GCA_026706845.1 Gemmatimonadota bacterium | reverse complement strand
TTTTGTTTCTATTGCTCCCAATCGATGGTCTGAAGGCTACGTTGATCGCCGTAGTGAGGGTCATCGGGCACCTGGTGGTGCGTAAACAAATAATTGGGCTGTGCGTAAACAACATCGGGACGCAATGCGTAATCGGCTGCGGCTGCGACCGGATCGCCCGATAAATGAACGCGGTACACGCGCGTCAAAGGATGGGGATAAACTGCCTTGGCACTTCGCGGCGTAAAAAGCGATTCAATCGCCGTCACGCCATGGAGCTCTGATAGATCGCGGAATTGTGCAATTGCTGGCTTTGCGTTGCGAAATTTGACGAGAATTTGCCCGGGAGAATATGTGGGCTGCGTGTGCGCTATCTGTAAAAAACAACCACTAATAACTACAGCAAGCGCGTAACACCACCTCAGTCCCCGCTTTTCTCTGTGTCTCTGTGTCTTCGTGTGAGCCATCCCACCCTCGCCTTTTATTTTTTCTTGCTTCTCACCTCACCATACTCAGAAGGCAGCAGCACCACCAGAAGTGTTGCCGGGATAAGCACCATGGATACAACCACAAGCGCAGTCTCAGTAGAGGTCCACTCTGCAAGGCTCCCCACGCCGATCATAGCAAGGCCCGCCATGCCCCAGGAAAATCCCATCACCAATCCCGTCGCCGTACTCGTATTGTGCGGCAAGGCACGCTGTGCCAGAGATATATTCGTCGTAATACCGAGATCGAACAAATACCCCGCCACAAAAAACGAAATTAGCGACACATATCCGTCTGTCAGACAAAAACCAGCGTGAAAAATTGCGGACGAAGCACACGAAAAAGCCAGAAGCTTGCGCTGAGACATGCGATCTGCCAGATAACCACCTGTGATGCGCCCCAGCGTGCTGGAAAGCAAATAGCCTGAAAAAACCCAACCAATTTCGCTGGTAGCCCAACCGCGAGATGCTCCCAGAATAGCCGTAAAACTGACAAATCCCGTGTGAGTAACAGAGCGCAACACACTGATGGCAAAAAGCGTCCACAGAGAGCGCGTTTTGTTAAAAAAAGCAAAAAGCGTCCGCAGAGAGCGGGTCTTCTTCAAAATGGAGAAATCGATTTTGCCTGCGGTTATGCGGCGTTCATGCACGGGGATTTTTCGAGACTGCCACAGAATAAATGGCGCGAGAATCAAGACAGGGATGACAATAAGCCACAGATATTGGATGCCGTATCGCTCGACAATTTGCGTCCCGGTAATTGAAGCGAGCGCCATCCCCAGCGTTCCCCCCGTCAAAAAAATAGCCATAGACAGATTGGCTCGGTGCGGCGTTAAAGCCGTAACCAATCCCCCGGCGGTGGGATGAAAAAGAGAGGACCCAAAAGACGCGAAAATCAAAAACGCAGCGAGTATATAAGCGCTGGGCGCAAAACCGATGCAAGAGACAAAAATTCCCGTGACAAAAAGCCCCAGCGCAGCGAGGGCCATGCGATCACGTCCATCGCTAAAATATCCCATAAAGGGTTGCGTGATAGAACCGCAAAAGACAATCACCGTGGGCAAATAGGCAAACTGCGCCACCGTAAGATTGAAATGACTCTGAAAAAAAGCCCACAATGGCGGCGTGAGGACCATATAAAAATCCAACGCCATGTGTGCAGCGGTAATATAAAAAACAGGGCGCAAATCCCCTCTGGAGTTGGAACGAAAAGATGGCGCGGTTTCTGTGGACATAAAATAGCTTTCAGCAGTCAGCAGTCAGTAAAACAAGTAATCAGCGATCTTACCCGGGCGGATAGGTGGGAAGCTGAAAGCTAATGGCTGATCGCTTTCCTTCACAACCCGGCGCGTTGGAGAATAACCTCGCAGAGTTTTTCGTGCAGGCCAAGAGGTTCGGTAACGCGGATATGTACATCTGGATATGCAGCCCCCGCTTCTGTTGCCATACGCGGAATATCCTCCGTGGCATGGCGTCCGGGAGACAGCATGTAGGGATGAACAACGATCTCACTCGCTCCCTCGCGCACACATGCATCAATGCCCTGTCTAATAGTGGGTTCGGCCAGTTCCATGTGCGCGACGTGGACAATGATCTCGGGGCGTTCTTGCCGCAAAATATCGGCAACGCCGTAAAGCATCTGATTGGCTTCTTCACGCCTCGAACCGTGATCGACAATGAGAAGTGCAGTAGACATGTTTGTTAAGTGAAATAAAAAATTAACTACTACCATCCAGCCACGCTTCAATTTGCTGTTCATCCCCGTCGGTCCACGGCGCAATATCCTCAATACAAAGGCGGTCGTGACCGCTATAGACGCGGGCCATCGTATCCTCGTAGATGCCTTCTTTTCGCGCCTGCTCGCGCCATGCGACAAAATTTTCGCGGTCGTATGCTTTTGCCCGCGCATCAATACCTTCGCAATCGAAATTCTCGGTCAGTACTCCATCCAACTCGCGGGCGATTTCCGGTTTGTCATGGACGAGATCCGTCGTTTCGTCGGGGTCGTCTTTGAGATTGAAGAGCTCGGGTTCAAAACCCGTGTGCTTGACGTATTTCCAGTCGCCCTGGCGCAACATAAACGTGCCAGTGGCACAGCGATCGCCGTGGTATTCGCACATCGCCCAATCGCGTTCGCGCTCCACCCCTTCAACGAGTTGCGGAAATAGAGATTCGCCGTCCAGTGCATCGGGATACGCTGCATTATCCGCATAATCGCTATAGCGAATACGCGCCATATCCATAAAAGTGGGATAGAGATCAACGAGAGAAACGGGCGTATCGACGACAACGCCTTTTTGCACATCGGGACCGCGAATAATGAGAGGAACGTGAGATGATGCCTCGTACATCGAACGCTTGAGTATTTGATTTTGATCACCCGCCATTTCGCCGTGATCGCTTGAAAAAATGACATACGTGTTGTCGCGCAATCCCAGATCATCGACAGTCTGAAGCACCCGACCGACCATCTCATCGAGCGCGGCAATCATCGCAAAATAGATGTGCCGAATCTCTCGAACGATATTCTCAGAGAACTGTTTATCGCAATTTTTGGTCACGCGTTGATACGCAATCGCCTGATTGTGCGTGGCTTCGAGCGGCATCAGAGTCGGCGGAATATCGACATTATCCGCATCGATCAACGGCATGTGGCGTTTCTCAGCAGTAAATGCGGGATGCACCAATCCCGTAGTGAGATAAAGCCAGAAGGGCCGGTCGCTCCTGGCGTATCGCTGTAACTGATCAACAGCCTGATACGTCCTATCCCAATCGCGCCCATTCGCCTTGCCATCATCTACAACTTGCGGCAAGGTCGTGCGACATATAGGACGGCGAATATTGGCCGCGCGCGTCCACGAGCCAATGCGGTCGCGAATGGAGTGTTTGCCATAGGCGTAGTCAATAGGACCGATGGCAGAGGTCTGATAACCCGCGCTCTCAAATGTATTTTGATATGTGGGGACATTCTCGTGCAACCCTTCGTGATTATTCCAGCAATCGTAATAATTGGGATATTTTCCACTCCACATGCTCGCCCGCGACGGATTGCACACCGGACAATTGGTGTACGCATTGGTAAACAGCACCCCATCACTGGCGAGGCGATCCATATTGGGCGTAGCATTTTGCATGGCGGGATGGCCCATACAGCCCATCTTGCGCCCATCCATACTCTCGGCGTGAATAAAAACGATATTCGGTTGAGAAGGCATTTTTGTTTCCTATTGTAGGTGTAATCAATTAAACATCCACCACACGCCCTGTTTGTGCGGCTTTGTGCATAGCAAAAACAACGCGCAGAGCCTGGAGACCATCATCACTGTGCGGATCGGCATAAGGAGCATAGGATTCGGGACGATTACCTTTAATCGCCTCGACAAAGTGATCGCTCGAATTGCCGTATTCGGGCAAATTATCCAGGCGCTGCCACCCATCTCTGCGCGCAATCGTGTAGAGGCGTTCGCGTTCCAGGCGATAACTCTGCTTGTCAGTATATATGTTGACCTCATCTTGATTTTCGTCACAACTCTTGATACAGAGCAGACTGGCACACAATCCCCCTACAAATTCGAGACGCATATCCACCAGTGTTTCCTCAATGTGGCCGGTCTCGTATTGAATTGTGCCCTCCACTCTGACCACGCGCTTGCCCGTGATCCACGGCAAAACATCTGTAATGTGAATCGTGCGCCGGTGCAACATGCCCCCGTCTTCTATACCGCGCTTTACGGGACTCTTCCGCTGGACAGCCGTGAGCATTTGCGGCGTGATCGCACCAGACGCAATTTGTCTGCGCACGTACTCCGTACTGGACATAAAATGGCGCGTAAACGCCGTCATCAAAATGCAATTTTGCGACTTGCTCAAATCGACGAGTTCCTCGGCATCTTCCATTGTCACCGTAATAGGTTTATCGACAATCGCCGGAATACCGCGTTCAAGCGCCAACTTGCAGGGCGCAAAATGCGCTCGATTGGGCGTACTGACAAAAACCCCATCAATCAAACCCGGATCGATCATATCGCGATAATCGGTAAATACCCGACTATCCCGCAACCCCCTATTGCGCCCGTCCAGACATTCTTGAGAAATATCGCAAACCGCCGTGATCTCCACATCCGACCTGTTGAGCAAATTTGGAATGTGATAGCTTGAACAAAAAGAGCCGAGACCGATAATACCGATTTTTACCTTATCCATATCAATCCTTCCCCAGGCGCAACCAACCATCCACATCGGGGGTGAGTTCGCGCCAGTGGCTGGTAATCGCCTGCGCTTCTTCAAGGCCCATTTTGCTCCTGTCTTCATAAGATGCGGGCACGCCCTTTTCAGTGAGATAATCCAGACAGCGAACCCACATTGCGCTCCATACGTAGGCATTGTGCAGTTCTGTTTCTGGAGCCGTGCGGCTGCGCGCAACAAAACCCGGTATAAACGGACGACCAGAGGGCTGTCCAACAGGAAGATAACGGAAATTATAAGCCCAGCGATAATCTTCACGACTCGTGTTGGGCGTAGAGCTGTGCATCACTTTATTATCTAAAAAGACAATATCTCCAGGATCAACGGGCAGAGTAATTCCCTGCGTGTCGAGATCTTCTGGAAAAGGATGGTATTTAACGCCTTCTTTGTGACTGCCGGGAATGACCACCAAACAGCCATTTTCTTCGATAGCATGGGTAATCGGAATCCACGCATTGATAATCTCGCTCTCATGAGAATCTCTCAGGCCCGAACCTGCGTCCATGTGCCATCCTGTTTTGCCCACCTGAAATGTATAAAACCCCTCCTTTGAGAGATCTGCCCCCACGGACTCGGCCACCTGATCTGCCAGCTTGAGATGATCGGGCGCCAGTTTGAGATTAAAATGGTAAATCGGCGACGCAGCTATCTCCGGCCCGATAAGAACTTCCAAAACATCTAAGACTTTTGGATGGCGCATAAGAGCAAACATTTCGGGAATCCGCGCATCGGGCAGGTCTTTGCGCCACTGAAAAGTCGGAACAAAGATATTCAGCACGGGATCGAGATGGTGTAAAATCGTTCCCCGACTCGCACCGAGCGACATCGCAAACCGCTCGGGAAAAGACATCTCATCAAATCTATCCAGTGCTCCAGAATTAGTCTCAACCAGATAAATCCGCGCCAGCGCATCTAAAAGCTCAGAATAGGCATTTTGCAAGGGATAAATATCCTGCTCAGGATTGAGCACATCTTTGACAACGACGTATCCCTCTTCTATGTATTGTTCTTTTAAGGACGACATATATGGTCTCCAGTTGTTGATCATCAGTGATCTGTAATCTATCTAAAGCCGCAATCCCTACTGGTGCTCACAGTTATCAAAAGCCCAGCGCAATGCCTCTATGGATTCATTGGTTGCCGCGTCAATTTCATTAACGGTTTTTTCGGTGGGCAGCATATAAAACGCATGCGTCATACCAATATAACGCCGTGTAACAGCATCAACACCTGCGGCTTTTAAGGCATGGCCATAATCTTCAGCCTCATCGCGGAGGGGATCAAATTCAGCAGTCATAACCAGCGCGGGCGGCAAGCCAGATAAATCAGAAGCGCAAATCGGCGCGACATCGGGATGGTTGCGGTCAGCGATATTGGGAACATAACAATCCCAGAACCACTTCATTGCACTCGCCGTGAGTAAATACCCCTCGGCATTATCAGAATAAGAGGCACGATCAAAATTTGCCTCAATAACGGGATAAACGAGCAACTGAAAAACGAGATTTAATCCCGCATCTCGGGCGCGAAGGGCGACACAGGCTGCCAGATTGCCCCCGGCACTATCGCCAGCCACGGCAATGCGGGAAGAATCAATCCCCAATTCATCCGCTGAAGCCACCGCCCACAACGTAGCGGCAAAACAATCGTCAATCGCACCGGGAAAAGGCGTTTCTGGCGCGCGGCGATAATCAACTGAAACGACAACACACCCTACATCATGCGCGAGTTTTCTGCATTTAAGTTCTCCCGTATCCAGATCGCCCAGCACCCAGCCCCCACCGTGAAACCACATGAGAAGCGGCAACCCGCGGTCGTCATTGGGACGATAAATGCGAATGGGGATCTCCTCCGTTTCACCTGAAATAGCGCTGTCTTCCACATGATAAATAGGCGGCAACATATCATCTGGCATTTTGCGCGAATCGTTAAAAGCCCTTGCAGCCGCCACTCCTTTGCTATGCAGATCCGTCAGACCATCCCCATACATAGCGTCTTCAAATGTCTGCACGAATTTCTGTATTTCCGGATTAGGTTGGTTCATAGTTATATCCCTCACTCCGGCATTGGAACGGGTCTCGCATCCTCTGTGCGAATACTCCAATCCGCCAATTTTAATTGCAAATCTGCGATGATATCGCGGTGATCGGCATTATCCACCACATTGTACAATTCCCAGGGATCGTTCACCAGATCGTACAACTCATCCCGATCCCCCATTGGATCACGCACATACTTCCATTCGGCTGTACGCACCATCTTGCGGCGGCCCTCAGCCTCGCGCCATTGCAAAGACTGCCCAATAGCCCGCCTTCCCCAGGGCTTCTCAAGCTGTTCCAAATCCGCCATTGTAAATGCTGGTCCGCCAGCACCGTATTCTGAAAACGCCGCATCTCTCGGTGTAGCATCCGTAACCGAGGGTAACCCCTCCCCGTGCATAGAACGCGGCACATCATACCCTTGCAATTGCAAAACCGTCGGCACAATATCGATCAAATTGACACAACTCTCATCCACCACACCCTGCGGAACTTGCCCCGGCCACGACACAATAAGCGGCACGCGCGTCAGACAATCGTAAAACGCGCCCCCCTTGGCAATCTGCGCGTGTTCACCCGAAAAATCACCGTGATCTGCACAGAAAACCACAACCGTATTCTCGCGCAAATTGAGCCGATCCAGCGCGTCTAAAATCTGTCCCACGCCATCGTCTAAAAAACGCACCATCCCGTGATACACCCCCACGCAACCCTTGACGTCTTCAATCGAATCCTCTTCTACCCCAATCATCGCATGTAGCACCCGGTTGCGTTCGGGCGCAGTACCATCGCTATACTCATCCACTCGCCAGGGCGGCATCACCACATCATCGGGTGCAATCGCATACTGCTCGGGACATTCATACGGCGTATGGGGATCGGGAATGGAAACCCACAGCGCGAACGGCTCATTGCCAAATTGCTCCAAAAACCGCACAGTCTGCCCCGCCACCAGCCCGGTAGAATAATCCTCCAGCGGAAAATCGCTAACCCCATAGGAAAACTGTGGACTAATATCCGGCATATTCTTCCTCACCGCATGTGCGGCATTGATCAACTCACGGGAACGAAACCAATCCATCCCCTTTGTCGTGGGGTCTCTGGGCAATCCTCCATGTCCGATCTCACACCACACATCGAACAAATCGAGATCGCTTTGTTCCTCAAAACAGTGATTTTTTCCAATCAACCCACACCGATATCCCGCAGCTTTCCACAGCTTAAACGCATGCGTCGCATCTCCAGGCATCAGCGTCTGGTTCCGCCGCCCACCGTGCGAATGTGGAAACTGAGAGGTCCAAAACGAAATCCGACACGGCACACACAGCGGATGCGGCGTAACTGCGTGTTTGAACAACACGCCCTCATTCGCCATCCGCTCTAAAGAAGGCGTCTGACAAAACGCACTCCCGTATAAATGGCTCGCCGTTGCCTTCATCTGATCGCTCATAATAATAATCACGTTGGGTTGGTTCATACATCCTCTCCATCTACCATCACCGGTTCACCACACTCAGCACTGAGCTTTGCCGCCTCAATCACAGCCATCGTATGTCGCACAGACCTGCCATTGGCATCGGGCACTTTTCCATGGAGACAACAACCTACAAATTCGGCAATCTGACTGGGCATCCCCACCCGCGTGGTCTCATCTATGAGTACTTCTTTGCCATTGACCATCAATTTCTGATTGGTCATCCAGATAGATCCCTCGCTACCCATAATATACGTATCATGTGCGCTGGTATGCGTCACCACCGTTTGCGTCAGCACACTCACCGTGCCATCTTTGTGGTTCATAATCGTCGAATACGAATCCTTTTGCCCTGCGTATCGCTCTGCGCTTTCACTGCCCTGCGAATATACCTTAACCACGGGAGAATCGATATACCAGGGTAAAATATCGTACTCATGAGGGCCAAAACAATACAAAACGCAAACACCGCCCAATTCCAAATCGAGATACCAGGACCGGTCCGGGGGATCAAAATTGCCATATCGCCTGCGAATCATGTGCCCAACCTCGCCAATCGCACCCTCCTGAATCAGCGCCTTCACCTTCAAATTCACCGGAAAGTGCCGCATCACCTGTCCCACCATCAACACCACACCGGCATCCTCACACGCAGCAATCATGCGATCGCATTCAGCCACAGACAGCGCCATCGGTTTTTCAACCAGCACGTGTTTTCCAGCACGCGCAGCGGCAACCACCTGCTCGGCGTGTACTTTGTGGATTGAGCACACATGCACAGCCTCAACTTCGGGATCACTAAATAAATCATCCAACACTCCATAAGCGCGGGCTTTGTGCTCAGTCGCAAGAGCCTCTGCCCGACTGCGGTCAATATCCATAACCGCCGCCAAACGGATATTCTCATTCGCCGCAATACCGCGCGCATGTCCCCCCGCATTCGAACCTGCACCAATCAGCCCAACAGATAAAACGTCCTTCATCATGTCCCCCTGAGATTTGTGCCACTAATTTCAGTTGCTCCTGCAATGGCTTTTGTTTTCTTTATTATTCTCTCACAAAGGAGCAATTCATGAACCCCGTAAAATTTGGTATTGTTGGCATTGGCGGTTTTGGCCAAACACACGTAAGCTCTGTCGAAGCACTCGAACGAAAAGGACACGCGTGCCTCGATGCCGCCGTTGTTATTGATCCGGAAAACCATCCCGAAAAACTCGCCGAATTTAAAACCCGCAATGTTCGCGTTTACGACACTTATGACGACCTCCTCAGCGCAGGAGGCATAGACTACGTCACCCTACCCATTGGCATTCACTATCACGTCCCCTATTCCGTCGCAGCACTCGAAGCGGGATTCAATGTCATCTGTGAAAAACCACTATCAGCTACGATACAGGGCGCCAACCATTTGATAAATATAAAAAACAAAACGGGCAAAATCGCGCTCATTGGATATCAATCAATCTACGCACCCAGCATCCAGACCATCAAAACTCGCTTATTGGATGGTCGGCTGGGCAAGTTACACGCGATTCGCATCAAAGGCGGATGGCCGCGCAACAACCTGTATTACAACCGCAACACCTGGGCTGGGCGGCTTACACTCGACGACGGCACCCTGGTCCTCGACAGCCCGATTAACAACGCTATGGCCCACGACCTCAACAATGCCATGTACCTGTGCGGCGCGACCCATCACGAATCGGCCATGCCAGAAACCGTACAGGCCGAACTCTACCGCGCACGCGATATCGAGACACTCGACACAGCCATACTCCGCATTTTGGCAAATGGCGTTGATGTCCTCATCGGCCTCTCCCATTCCACACGCGAAAATTTCAATCCCCTCATGCAACTCCAGTGCGAGCGAGGAACCATCGAATGGAGCCGCCCGGGTTCAATCATTCGCTATAACGACGGCAACACAGAAACCTTTGAAGAGCACAACTTGCGCGGTCGCTATGGCCCTTTTCACAACGCCATAGACGTATTGCAAAACAACGCCTCGCCCCTGTGCCCGCCAGAAGTCGCGGGCGCACAAACCCTGTGCGTCAATGGCGCACACGAAAGTTGCCCCAATATCGCCACAGTTGATCACAGTGAAATCGAAGTTGTCAAACGCAATGGCACTACTTTCCACATCATCAAGGGTCTCGACGACCTGTTAGACCGCAGCTTCCGCACGGGCAAACTCTTCTCAGAACTCGGCGCCAGTTGGGCAATCTCAACCCGGCCGTATGACATGACGAACTACGACCATTACCCTTACGGCGACAGATAACTCAAAAACCATGCCAAAGTCCGCCGTGCACTATCTCGGCGGTTTTTCTCTTTCCGAAACCCGTGGCCCTCGCCCGGATACACCACCAGGCCCACCGGCACCCCAAGTGACTCCAGTGCGCGACAGGTGACTTTGGATTCAGACAGCGGACAAATCGGATCCTGGTCGCCGTGCAACAACAGAAGCGGGGTGCGAATTGCGCCCAAATTGGGAAACACATCGCCCCCGCGTGTACGCTCTGTAATTGGCCACGACAGCGGTTCCAAATACTCTGTCTCATACGTAAAATCACCCGTCTCCAGGGTCATCCGCCGATTGTCGATAAAACCGAAAAGCGCGACGCCAGCCTGAAACCGATCCGTTACAGCCAGCGCTCGCAGTGTCATATATCCCCCGTAAGACGCACCGAAAATACCCACCCGATTTTTTAATGCAAGACCCTCTTCAACCAAAAAATCAACACCCGAAATAATATCCTCGAGATCGGCCCGCCCCTGGCAACCGATATTGCTCCGTGCGAAATCGTCGCCAAACCCCAGAGAACCCCGAAATGCCGGACGAAAAACCCGGTAACCCGCCCGCAGCAAATGGCGATACCGGACCACCTCGCTTCGCACATTCTCCACCGGCGCAGCAGGTCCACCGTGTGCAGAAACCAGCAGCGGGGCAGAGCCTCTAAGGCCATCCGCTTCGTAGAGCACCCCTTCTATCTCCATGCCATCGGGAGCTTCCCATTCCATTTCTAAAACGCGTAAATCCTCGTAATTCTCTGGCTGGGGCAAGGGCACCCGGCGCGTTCCCGTCCAAATTGCGGGAAATCGCTCCGCGTCTTCGGTTTCAAAAATAGCCAGCCCATCGGGCATCCACACAATATCTGATACCGCATCCAGATCGCCAAATGTCCCCTCTGGCGTCCCATCCAGAGCCAGCACTTCCGTCTGCATTTCCAACCCCTCTACGAACGACACCCAGACGGTCTTTTCGCGATGCCCCCAGCCAAAACGCGCAATACAGCGTCCCCCCTCTGTGAGATTCACCCGTTCGCTGCCATCCCATGACAACCACCACAAATCTGTATGCGTCGTAATGGGATACTCCGCCTCGTGATTGGCTTCGTAAAGCAATGCAGAGCCATCTGAAGCCATCACCACACGGCCGACTTTGCCCGCACCCTCGGTCAACTTTCGCACCTCATTTGTATTCAAATCAAAGCCGTAAAATTCCCCTCGCTGCGCTTCTTCTGGAATCACATTGAGGGATTCTCGCCACGCGATTCGACGACCATATCGACACATACTCAGGTTCCCGCACCCTTCTGGCACATCGGCAAGATCGTGCCAACCCTCAATTGAAGCATATCGACACAGCGTGACCTTTTCTCTCTGCGCGGGATAAAAATAAGGTGCTTTGGGATCCACAGGCGCGCGGCGATCCACAAGCGCACCTACAACCAGACCCCGTATTCCCCATTTGACATCATAGGAAATCGTCCCTTTGGGAATGGTGAGCAACCGCCCCTTTGTACCATCCAGATCAACTCGCCATAGTGCGCCTTCCGATTCGACCAGCGCACAATTTTCATCGGCTGGCCAAATCTGCCCCACAGAATCAAATACAGGTTCAAGCACGGCTCTCTCTGCGGTCAATTTAAACAAAGAACCACTCAATATCACAAATAACACATCGGGACCAACGCGCACCATACCCTGCACACGCCTGAGATCCAGAGCTGTATCTGTCAGACGATCTAAGTGCGACGGCAATTTGACATCATCCAGCAACACGTCCATAGCAATCCTTCCAACCAAAATTCCATGCACAATTCAATGAGGCAAACAAATCGCCCCACAAGATAGTGTTAGACCACAAGATACGCAACAGCACAATGCACAAAAAACAATAGTCCTGCTCTGAATGATACAGAACAGGCCTTCTTTATCTCATTCTATTCAACTTGACCAACAGAAATATTTTGCCATACCTGTTTCTCCGTCCTATCTTGTCCCGTCCTTTTGATCCACCTGAATCACCCTCCTTCCGGAGCACCTTATGGCTCGCAACCTCCTTTTAATCACCACCGACCAACAGCGCTGGGATAGCTTGCCCTGTTACGGCCTCGACTTTATGCAAACCCCCAACCTCGACCGTCTTGCACGCGAAGGCATGGTATTTGACCACTGCATTGTCCCTTCCCCTGTATGCGTGCCTTGTCGCGCGTCCATCATGAGCGGGCAGTACCCCAGCGTAACCGGCGTACTCGGCAATGGCAACTGGCTACCCGATCATGTGCCGACATGGCCGCACATCATTTCGCAGACTGGACGGCGCACCGCAGCCATTGGCAAAATGCACTTTCATCCCTGGGACTCACACCAGGGCTTTGACGAACGCATCATGGCCGAAGACAAACGGCACATTTACCTGCCCGACCACCACGTACAATTTCTCGCTGCACACGGCCTTGACCGACCGCACCCCACGACATTACCGGGATATTACGAAAATCTGGGCGCATCCATCACGCCGCACGAGCGCAAATTTCACGTCGATGGCTTTGTAGGCGACCAGGCAGCCGAATGGCTCCAACAAAATGGAAATGCCCCCTTTGCCGCATGGGTCAGCTTTCCCGGACCGCACGACCCCTACGATCCCCCAGAAGACATGGCCCTTATGTATGCCGACGCACCCATACCCAAACCCGTCGGTTCCCCAGAAGAACTCGCCGACAAACCACT
Source organism: Gemmatimonadota bacterium (assembly GCA_026706845.1). Taxonomy (NCBI): domain Bacteria; kingdom Pseudomonadati; phylum Gemmatimonadota; species Gemmatimonadota bacterium. The sequence continues at coordinate 9,359 of JAPOXY010000091.1, read as the reverse complement.
TGCCCAAAGAGACCGGGGCCGCGGTAGCCTGTCCAACTCCATGTTTCGCCTGGACTATTCAAAAGCCACGCCAGAGCACTATCGCAAATGGCGCGAGCATTACTACGCCAACATCAGCCTGATAGACGAAGGCATTGGCAAAATCATCGCTGCACTCGAAGCCCATCGCGTACTCGACGACACCCTCATCATCTTCACCAGCGATCACGGCGACGCACTGGGCGATCACGGCCTGCCCTTCAAGGGCTTCTTTTACGACTGCATGTCTCGCGTACCCCTCATCATGCGCGGTCCCGATATCCCCGCCCATCAGCGCGCTTCTGGCCTTGTCAGCATCATTGATCTCGTACCGCTTTTTTATCACACCTGCGATGCTGAACCGCCCAGCACGCTTCAGGGTGAAGACATTCGCCCGCTATTCAAAAATCCCACAGCGACCATCCGGCAGGTCGCATTCTGCGAAATCGGCGGTCGCGCTATGGTGCGAACCGAACGCTACAAATACGCGCACTACGCCGATGGATCTGCCGAACTCTACGACCTCGAAAACGATCCCGACGAACTCGTCAACCGCGCGGGCGACGCGCAACTCTCCCATATTGAAAACGACCTCAAATCCCGTTTGCTCGAACACTGGATCGACAACCAGAAACACCAATCGAACTACGTCTCTGCCCCGCAATACTGGGTGCGAGAGGCTCTTGAAGCCGATTACAAAAAACAACAGGAAGAAGGCGGAGATCTGCGTTATAGACCGCTGTATTGAAAGGAGTTTCTCTTGAAAATCACCGATGTCGAAACCATTCAATTCAAATACATCGCCAACACCGAACAGGACAGCGATGGACACGGACATCCAGGTCCCGAACGCGAAGCCGTTCAAACCTTGCTCAAAATTTCAACCGACGAAGACGTGTGTGGATACTGGTTTGGCGCAAATGCACGGGTGATCAACAGCATGGTCAAGCCAGAACTCATTGGCAAAGACCCCTTTATGCGCGAACAAATCTGGCACGACCTCAACCACCGCCAGCGCATCAACTCAGACACAATAACAGATAAAGTCATCATGTCCGTTGACCTCGCCCTATGGGACCTGGCCGGTCGCGCCGTCAATCAACCCGTTTACAAATTGCTCGGCGGGTACCGCGACAAAGTACCCGCCTATGCATCTACCATGTGCGGCGACGACCTCGAAGGCGGCTTGGCCACGCCCGAAGACTATGCCCGCTTTGCCGAATGGTGTATGAAACGCGGGTACCCCGCCTTCAAACTCCACACATGGCAGCCCCCCTACGAGGGTGCCCCCAGTGTCAAACGCGACCTCGAAGCCTGCGCTGCCGTGCGCGAAGCCGTCGGCCCCGACGTCCCCCTCATGCTCGACCCCTATCACTATTACGACCGCGAAGCCTCGCTCGCCCTGGCAAAAGGACTTGAAAAACTCGACTACTACTGGATGGAAGAACCCATGGACGAACACAGCATGTCATCTTATGTCTGGCTCTGTGAACAAACGTCTTTACCGATATGTGGTCCCGAGACCTGCGAAGGCAAAATGTATGTGCGCGCCGAATGGATCAAAGCCGGAGCGTGCGACATTTCCCGCTGCGGCGTCGGCGATGTGGGCGGTCTGACACCCCTGATGAAAACCGTTCACCTGTGCGAATCCTTTGGCATGCGCTGCGAAATCCACGGAGGCGGCCCCGGCAATTTGCACGCCCTGTGCGCCATGACCAATGGCGAATTTTACGAACGCGGCCTCCTCCACCCCTTTATCGACTTTGACGAACATGCGCCCTGGCTGCACGAACACGGCGAACCCATGGATGACCAGGGATTCGTCCATGTCCCCCAGCGTCCGGGATTGGGCATGAACATCAACTGGGATTATATCGAAAAAAACAGGATCGGGATGTAAGGATATTCCTATCCCCCCAACACAAACACAGGAGAACTTTATGAACAAAGTACGCATCGGCATTATCGGCATCGGCAACATGGGCAGTGGACATAGTCTTTATTTGCACCCGGGCGAGGTATCCAATGCCGAACTAACCGCCATCTGCGACATACACCCCGACCGCATCAAGTGGGCGCGCGAAAACCTGGGTGAAAACGTCCGCACATTCGACAGTGCCGATGATATGATGGCCTCTGGAACCGTCGATGCCGTCATCGTCGCCACACCGCACTACCTCCACCCCCCACTGGCAATTCAGGCCATGAACAGCGGGTTGCATGTGCTCATTGAAAAGCCCGCGGGCGTTTATACCAAACAGGTCGAAGAAATGAATGCCGTAGCTGAAAAAAGCGACCGCGTCTTTGGCCTCATGTTCAACCAGCGCACCATAGGAGCGCACCAAAAACTCAAAGACCTAATTGCATCTGGCGATTTGGGCGAAATTCAGCGCACGAACTACATCATCACCACCTGGTTCCGCTCGCAAAGTTATTACGATTCAGGCGGTTGGCGCGCGACCTGGGAAGGCGAAGGCGGCGGCGTCTTAATGAACCAGTGCCCGCATAACCTCGACCTGTGGCAATGGATCTGCGGTATGCCCATCCGATGCAGGGCATTTGTCGGATTTGGCAAATACCACGATATAGAAGTCGATGACGAAGTCACCGCCTATGTGGAATATGAAAATGGCGCAACGGGTGTATTCATCACCACAACGGGCGAAGCCCCCGGCACCAACCGTCTCGAAATTACTGGCGACCGCGGCAAAGTCGTCATGGAAGGTGGAAACATCACCTTCTGGCGCACCCGCGAATCCGTCAGCAAATTCTGCAAAGAATACAAGGGCGGCTTTGGCAGCCCCGAATCCTGGAAATGCGATATCCCCACGGGCAGCAGCGGCGAAGCCCATCGAGGCATCACGCAAAACTGGGTTGATGCCATACGCACAGGCAGTCCCCTCCTGGCACCCGGAGTGGAAGGAATCAAAGGCGTCGAACTCGCCAATGCCATGCTCTTATCTGCCTGGACAGACGATTGGGTGAATATCCCGGTTGACAGCGATCTCTTCTACGAAAAACTCCGGGAAAAGATCAAAAACTCCAATACAACGAAAAGCGCGGAAGACAGCACCGTACTCGACGTATCAGAGACGTATTGAGGGGCTGGGGCTAAGAAGTGTGACGAGAGAAGTGTGAAGTATGAGGTCAGGATCGAAATTGGGAACTGACTACTAAAAAAACGAGGACCGATCCCCAAGAAAAGAACCGACCCCCACGCGGAAGCTGACTGATGAATAAGTTATCCGCATTCTGTGACAACAAAGTTTCGGATAAGTTACAGCCACGTCAAATCGACTTTGGCACCTCAAAAAACACCAGATCTCCTGACTCTGCATCTGACCAATCATCAATCGGCAGATCAATACCTGCGACACCACAAGTCGGCACATTGGCGATAGCAGATCCAGTCAGTGCATTGACCAATACGGTCATATCCGGGTTGTGCCCTATCACCATAACCTCTCGATACCGATTATCGACCTGTCGAATCAAATCCAACACATCCCCACTATGCCCCGAATAAATGCGCTCGTGCCATGCAATCCGTTTTTTGGAAAAATTGAGTGCTTTGCGCAACCGCTTGACCGTAGATCGCACGCGCTTGGCCGTGCTACACAACACGTAATCTGGTTCGACCTTCCATACCTTCTTCAGATATTTGCCCATGCGCGGCGCGTCCCTTTTTCCGCGCTTGTTCAGCGGCCGATCAAAATCAGCCAACCCGACATAACTCCAATCCGACTTGGCGTGCCGCACGATATAGAGCCGTTTCATAAAGCATTCTCCGTTAAGGTTTTACACACGTTGAAATATACGCAACCAATGGGCTTTTACAACTTAATCTTCACTTCGGAAGAATATAAAGTCTCAAGTCACTCGGCGGTGGGATCTCCTCTCGTGGGAGGTCTCGATTGCGCCCCAGCGTTTCCCAGCGCAAGAGATATCGCTCGCCGGGCCTTGTGCCCGCCCCCCGCGCCCAGCGCGTATTGATCCTCATCCCCGGATACTGAGAAGTCACGCGCGCCAACTCCCTGGGTATCGCACTCGGGGGCGGCGGATACGTCCCGATCACTTGCAGGGTTTGGGGATCCAACTTCCAGATTCCCCGTCCCTCTTTCACATGTATATAGCTCATACTCAAACCCCCATCGGATTCCACCTTTACGCTACCCAACCGAATCTCTGCAACAATTGATCCACCCCCTCCAAATTCCCATCGATAGGTCCAATCACTCACCTTGTACACAACCCATTCGCCGTATTCCAACCGCGCACAATAGGCTTGCGTATATCCATTTTCGTCGTGCTTGTGATAACTGATTACCGGGCGTTTCTGATGGTCAAAACCCAATGACTGCGTCATATTGATCATCCCTCCCCTCGGCGGCACGGGATCGACGATAGCACCGCTTTCTATTGTAATCGGTAAATCCAACGCATCGCCGCTACCCGTTTCCCAGGCGACCAGGTCACGGCTGCGGGCATATGAGATATCGTGATTGGTTGCAGCATCGGGTGTGTCGCGCCACATCCAAATCATGTGGAACATTCCATCGGGACCTTTCTGGGGACTGCGCGCGTACGCATTCATCCGCCCTAACCCATCCAATAACGGCGTATCGTGTAACCGCCGCCATGTTCTGGTCTCAACATCATACATATTATAAAATTCAACCGCATTGCCACTACTGCCGTCTCGATACCTGAAAATCAATTCATTATTGGGACCGCGCATAAACACGGGATAAGTGCAGCGATCTTCATTTTGTCCCACCATCGAATCAATGCGCTCAAAACTCGTCACATCGAGTGGCCGCGTTGTGCGAAAGTAAATCAGCGGATCCACATGCATATTCCCGCTCAAATGAATGTAATCGTCGGTGTCAATAGCCATGGTCAGGTAATTGTGGGTGTCCCATCCGGTTTCCGACGACAGTCGGCCTCGATTTTCCAACCATACACCTCTGGGCTGTTCAAATGTCCACATCTCTGCATCTAAATTTCTCATCCCCACCGCCATTTTGCGGTCGGCATCGTAAAATGCGACAAATTGTACATCGCCATAAGTCAACAGGTCAAAACTAACGGGATGTCCAGCCCATACCTTAGAGATAAATAACGAGCCGAGAATTTTCTTATTATCTACTGTCGGGGTCGCCCCCCCATTTGACGCGACTGTTTTGCCAAAATTTGCGGCAAAATGCAAAAAATCATCGAACCCGATCTCGCCATCGCCATCCAGATCAAAACGATCTTCATACTTATCATCGCCCTGACGCGCCCCGAATTTGGCGACAAAGAGCAAAAAATCGGGAAAATCGACCACGCCACTATTGTCAAAATCTGGACTGGAGACTTGTTCTAATGCCACATTGGCCCGAAGGGGTTGGATCAGAAGCACGATGAATAGCAAGGCGAGGATATGCCTACACATGGCATCTTACTCCTATCGACAGAAAAAGGGCTTGCGATCCATATCACAAGCCCTTGCTTTTATGTGGTGCCGAAGAGGGGATTCGAACCCCTACACCCTTTCGAGTACTGCCCCCTCAAGACAGCGTGTCTACCAATTCCACCACTTCGGCACAAAATCTACGGCGTGGTACTGCCGGTATCGGCCGGTGCTGTTTGGGTTGTCCCTTCGGTGGGTTTGGTTTCCGGAAAGGTCAAAGGTTGAGGAATTTGCTGCATGGGCATCTGCCCTTCTTCCATTAACCGCTCGGCAGCCGTTGACGGTACAGAATCTGTCGAACGCCCCGCGTACCAGAGACCAATACATGTCAGTGCAAAAATAATTCCCACATATGTCGTCACTTTTGCCAACATAGGCACGGCACCACCACCGCCAAACATCGATGTGCCACCGCCCATACCGCCAAAAGCACCACCGGACAACCCACCACTTCTGCCGGGCTGCATCAAAATAACCAGAATGAGTACCGCACAAACTATCACATGAACAATCAAAAGAAAAATTTCCATATCACCCTCTATATAGCCGCTTTCACAATAGCGGCAAAATCATCGGCCTCCAGCGAAGCCCCACCGATCAATCCACCGTCGATATTGTCCTGCTCAAACAACTCCGCTGCATTATCTGGCTTCACAGACCCACCGTATTGTATGCGAATCGCCTGCGCGACATCGTAGTCATAAATTTGCGCCAATACCTGCCGGAGAAACGCATGGACGGCCTCTGCCTGTTCCGGCGTCGCCGTCAGTCCCGTACCAATGGCCCAAACAGGCTCATAAGCCAGGGTAATCCCCTGCACTTCATCAGCGCAAACGCCATTGAGAGCACCCCGCGTTTGCTTCTCAACCACCTGCTCAGTCACATCGGCCTGACGCTCATCAAAAGACTCGCCAATACACACAATAGGCTTCAATCCAGCACTCAGGGCAGCCTTTAAACGGCGGTTGACAGTATCGTCTGTTTCGCCAAAAAACTGCCGTCGTTCAGAGTGTCCTAATATAACGTATTCACAACCGCAAGTCAACAGCATGGGGGCCGAAACCTCACCCGTAAAAGCACCCTCAGCCTCCCAGTACATATTCTGAGCACCCAGCCCTACATCAGTACAGCACACCACACTTGAAACCCGTTCCAGCGCCGTAAAAGGCGGACATATTGCCACATCCACTCCCGTCACATCCGAAACCGCATCCACCACACATCGCGCAAGCATTTCTGCCTCATCAGGTGTCTTATTGAGCTTCCAATTTCCCGCCACAAACGGCGTTCTCATTACAACTCCCTTTCAGTATTTGAACACGCACCTATTCTTCCTCTACCCTATCCGAAAGTGCCGCCACACCCGGCAGTGTTTGGCCTTCTAAAAATTCCAGCGAGGCCCCACCCCCGGTCGAGACATGACTCAATTTTTCCGCCACGCCAAAATCTGCCATCGCAGCAGCAGTCTCCCCCCCGCCAACAATAGTCGTTGCACCGCGCTCAGTCGCCGTAACCAGTGCGCTGGCAACCGCACGCGACCCTTTTGAGAACGAGAAAATCTCGCACACACCCAGAGGACCATTCCACACCACGGTTTTAGCACTTAAAACCACATCGGAAAATCGCTTCCGCGTCTCAGTCCCAATATCAAACCCCTCCAAATCTGCTGGAATTTGATCTCGCGGCACAATCTGAGCAGATACCCCCTCCACCATCTCTGCCGCCACAACCGTATCAGTCGGCAATATCAGATCTACGCCTTCGGCCTCTGCGCGCTTGAGCAAATGGGCAGCGACCCCAACGCGGTCTTCCTCTAACAACGACTTCCCAATTTCCAGATCCATCGCCTTAAAAAACGTAAATGCCATGCCACCGCCAATGAGCAAGACATCCACTTTTGAAAACAAATTTTCAATCACATCAATTTTACCGGAAATTTTTGCCCCGCCCATAATCGCGACATAAGGACGCGCCGGATCGGCCAACGCCGTGCCCAGATACTCCAATTCTTTCTGCAACAACAAACCCGTAGCGCATTCAACAAAATAATGGGTAACGCCCTCAGTAGAGGCATGCGCACGATGGGCACTGCCAAAGGCATCGTTGACATACACATCGCCCAATTCCGATAATTGTGTGGCAAAACCCGGCGCATTTTTTTCTTCGTCAGCGTGAAAACGCAAATTTTCGAGCAACACAACCGAACCTTCGGGCGCGCGTTTCACCAGTGAAGTCGTCGCTTCACCCACGCAGTCTGACGATAAAAGCACCTCGCGTCCCAATAGCACTTGAAGGACTTCAGCCACGGGTTTAAGCGATAACTCGGGCACGATCTCGCCCTCGGGGCGACCCAGATGAGACATCAACACGGGCTGTCCCCCCGCATCCAAAATGTGTCGGATCGTGGGTAAAGAAGCCCGCAAACGCGTGTCATCTCCGACCTGTCCATCTTCAATGGGCACATTGAAATCAACGCGCACCAGAACGCGCTTATCCCTCAAATCCAGGTCTGTAATCGACAACTTCGCCACGCCATCGCCTCTCAAAAGTCAAAATCAGCGACTATTTTTCCATCTTTGCCAACTTCGCGATCAAATCCACACACCGGTTGGAATACCCCCACTCATTGTCGTACCATCCACACACCTTCACCATATTGCCATCCATCACTGTGGTAATCATCGAATCGAAAATACAGGAATGGGCATTCCCCAGGATGTCGGCAGAAACAATGGGATCATCGGTATATTCCAGAATACCTTTCAAACGTCCCTGCGCTGCACACTCAAAGGCATTATTCACCTCTTCTGCTGTCACCTCTTTTTTAAGCACCGCGACAAAATCGGTAAATGAACCATCTGGCGTGGGCACGCGCACGGCCATGCCATCGAGTTTCCCATTGAGTTCGGGAATAACCAGACCCACCGCACTCGCCGCGCCCGTCGTTGTCGGAATCATCGACAGGGCAGCAGACCGCGCACGGCGCATATCGGAATGGGGCGCATCGATAAGACTCTGATCGCCCGTATAAGAATGGATAGTAGTCATAAGCCCGTGGACAACGCCAAAAGAAGCGTGCAACACACTCACCATAGGCGCCAGACAATTGGTCGTACACGAGGCATTGGAAATGACCGCATCGTCTTTTTGTAAAACACCGTCATTAATCCCCATCACCACGGTGGGCAAATCCCCTTTGGCGGGCGCAGAAATAATCACCTTTCTCGCGCCTTTTTCTCCCAAATGGGCGCTCGCGGACTCTTTATCGGTAAAAAAGCCCGTCGATTCAACCACCACATCTACCCCCAATGACCTCCAGGGCAATTGTGCGGGATCGCGTTCGGACAAAACAGCTACCATTTTGCCATCAACCACAAGCGCATCCACCGAGGACTTCTCAACTTGCACGCCGTTTTCCCGATGTTTAACACACCCCGGATACCGTCCATGCGTCGAATCGTATTTGAGCAAATGCGCCAGACTTGCTGCATCGGTCAAATCGTTTACAGCCACCACATTGAGACCACGCGCCATAGCTGCGCGAAATACCAGCCGCCCAATCCGCCCAAAACCATTGATCCCTACTCTCAGTCCTACCATAATTTCCTCCAAACTCATTATCCGAAAAATACTTTGGCAATATCGTAAAGCCTCATATCTACAGTACGCAACTTCGACACGGCTTCTTTTAAATCAATCGCAACAATATTTTGCCCGCGCAGCGCCACCATCTTGCCAAAATTGCCTTCGTGTATTAGATCAATTGCCGCAATTCCAAATCGCGTCCCCAACACCCGATCATAAGCAGAGGGGCTACCTCCGCGTTGAATATGTCCCAGCACGGTTGCGCGACTTTCGTATCCGGTGCGCCGCTCAATTTCATCAC
>JAPOXY010000090.1 GCA_026706845.1 Gemmatimonadota bacterium | reverse complement strand
AATTTTATCAACGAGATGTTTCAATCTATCCTCGCTGTCAAAGTTGCTACCACAAAAGCCAATGTGATTGACCATTTTCGACGGCTCAATGATTCGCGCCGCATATCTACTCTTATCGACAATCTTTTCACTCAAATTCTGAGTTCGATCAATTTCAACCTGGGGCATATTGCCACGGGTGTTATCCTGATTCTCGTGGCTGAAAAAATGAAGTCGGGCGCGTTCACGGTTGGCGATATGGCTCTTTTTGCCACTTATGTCGGTCAGGTTGCCCGAAGTGGTTCTTTGCTCGGGACCATTCTCACCAATCACACGCGCGCCGAAGTTTCTTATTTTCGGATGGCTTATACTATTGAAGATATTCCCCGCGAACGCATCTCTCAACACACGGATGTTTATCTCAATGCAGAACCCGATGAACTGGCGTTGCCATCCCGTGCGGAATCGGATAGGCTCAACGCACTTACCATTCGCAATATGACTTATGTTTATCCCAAATCCACAAATGGTGTTTACGATATTGACCTGGTCATTCCCGCTGGATCGTTTACGGTTATTACGGGGCAAATCGGATCGGGCAAGACCACGCTTATCCGCGCGCTTATGGGTGTTCTTCCGCTTGTGAATGGGGATATTTACTGGAATGGTGAGAAGGTTGCGGATCCCAAAACTTTTTTTACGCCTCCGCGCTGTGCTTATACGCCGCAGATTCCACACCTTTTTAGCGAGTCTCTGCGCGATAATATTCTTTTGGGGGTGCCCGATGATCGAGCACTCGAACACGCGCTTTACAATGGTGTTATGGAGACCGATATTTCTACCCTTGAAAACGGTCTGGATACGATTGTTGGGCCGCGCGGTGTCAAACTTTCAGGCGGTCAAATTCAGCGCACTGCTGCCGCGCGCATGTTTATTCGCGATCCCGAACTTCTGGTTTTTGACGATTTGTCTTCTGCGCTGGATGTCGAAACTGAGCGCATTCTCTGGCGGCGCGTTTTTGAACTCCGCCGGGCTACCTGTCTCGTGGTTTCTCATCGCCGCCCCGCGCTTCGCCGCGCAGATCAAATTGTCGTTCTGAAAAATGGTCGTGTCGAGGGCGTGGGGACGCTGGACGAGTTACTCGAATCGAGTGCGGAGATGCGTCAATTGTGGGATCAGCGGTGAGGAGGTCAGGCAGGTTACACTTCAACAGGAGGAATACTATTATGGCTACTACACTTGTTCATATTGGCGTGCGCGCCACAGACATTGATGAGACCATCCGCTTCTGGCGAGATGGTCTGGGCTTGAGTCTCGTTCAGAATCGAGGTCAATCCTACGATCTTACCGATGGGTATCACAATTTCCGCCTCTTTCAGCATAATGGGCCTTCCCGCCCAGAGCATGTCAGCGGGATGCTGGATTATTTGCATATTGGCATTCGGGTTCCCGATCTGGAGGCTGCGGCGCGGCGTTTGACGGATATGGGTTACGAGATTTTTTCCGACGGTCTGAGCGGTAAAGAGCCCCTGGCTCCGGATAAGCTCGAAGAGGGTGCGTTCAAAGTAGAGGATCCCGATGGTATCACTGTGGATATTACTTCCAGCGACGACCAGTGGCCGGGTACGGGTCTGCCCGCGGGGTGAGTTGAATAAGGAGTTCTCTATGAATATCAATTTGGATGGAAAGGTCGCACTTATTTCTGGCGCGTCGCGCGGTATTGGGCGCGGTATTGCCCTTCAGATGGGGCGTTCGGGCGCAAAGGTCGCGGTCAATTATCGCACGCATCCCGACGAGGCAGAGGAGGTCGTTGAAGAGATTCGCAGTGCGGGGTCTGACGCGCTCGTCTATGGCGCAGATGTCTCTGACCGCGATGCAGTGGATGCGATGGTCGCCGCAACGGTTGAGCAATTTGGGCGTCTCGATATTGTGGTTTCCAATGCGTATTATAGCAAACGCGAGCCTTTTCTCGATCTGGAAATGGATGGCGCACGACGCACGCTTGATGTCACGTTTTGGGGGGCTTTCCACATGGCTCAGGCCGGCGGCCGCCAGATGGTCAAACAGGGCGAAGGGGGTGCGATTCTCTTTATCAGTTCTGTTTTGTCCAATATTCCCTTTTCGACCTCGTTGCCCTATAATGCGGCAAAGGCAGGGATCAATCAGATGTCTGCGACTATTGCCAATGAGCTCACCGATCACCGCATTCGCGCCAATGTGATTACGCCAGGGTATATCGATACGCCCGGCGAGCGTCAATATGCGACTGAAGAACAAATCCGCGAGGCTGCTACTACGCTGCCCTGGAAGCGCCTGGGCACGCCCGAAGATATTGCCAATGCCGCCGCGTTTCTCTGTTCCGATGCTGCCGACTATATTACAGGGACAGTGTTGAGTGTGGATGGGGGATATTGGTTGAAAGTTGCGAGATGATAAAAGGAATAAATACCATGACTACCAACTTGTCTGAACATATTGAACAAACAGCGCTGTGCGATACGCACGAACACCTGCGTCGGGAGCCTGATTGGATCGACGATGGTCCCGATGTATTACAGGACCTTTTTGGCAATTATGTGCCTGCGGATCTCATTACGGCTGGTGCATCGCAGGAAGCTCTGCGTCGTCTCACAGATGCGTCAGATCCAGACCTTGCCGGGCGTTTTGAAGGTGTTCGCGCAGCGTGGGAGGCCACGCAGTACACGGGTTATGGCGAGGCCGTGCGGCGCATTGTCACCGATGTTTATGGTTTTGACGAACTCACACCCGATGTGCTCGCGCCCGCACAGGAAAAACTGACCGAACTGCGTACTCCCGGCGGTCGCTACAATTTGCTGCGCGAAGTCGCAAATCTCGATCATATTCAAACCGATGATTCTTCCTGGCCCTGTGATCCCGACGAATCAGGTCCCGACTTTTTTCTTTACGATCTCTCGTGGGCGGGGTTTTGCAGTGGGCAGATAGACCAGGAAGCTATTGCCGAAGATACTGGTATTGCTGTTGTTGATCTCGATTCTCTTCAGAAGGCGATGGAGGCGATATTTGAAAAGCACGCGCCTTGTGCGATTGCTGTTAAAGCCCAACATGCGTACAATCGCACCCTCAATTGGCAAGCGTGCGCCCGCGGCGATGCCGAACGCGCGCTTTACGCGACGCTTAGCTCGAATAACAATGTTTCCGAGTCTATGCGATTGTGCCTTGGCGACTGGTGCTGGGCACGCGGTGTGGAATTGACGATTGAACACAATTTGCCCTTCAAAATCCATACGGGCTATTACGCCGGCAACAATCGCATGCCCGTTGACCGCATCAAAGCTGGCAATCTCTGCGCGCTTTTGGCCAGGTATCTCGACGCTCGCTTTGTGCTTATGCACATTGCCTATCCCTATAGCGATGAACTCATCGCGCTGACCAAGCACTACAAAAATGTCTGGGCAGACCTGTGCTGGGCATGGTCTATTAATCCCTACGCTTCAAGCGATTTTGTCCGCCGATTTATCCACGGTGCTCCCATCAATAAGCTCTTTGTTTTTGGCGGCGATACGCGCTGGCCCACCAGTGCCGCTGCCTACGCATTTCAAACCCGCTTCTGGCTTGACAAAACCCTCGAGGCCGAAGTGGAAGAAGGTTATCTGACCGAATCGCAGGCGATGCATATTGCTTCGCGGGTGATGTACGACAATCAGTACGAGTGTTTTGACCTCGATGGGACGCGAAATGCGATTTATCGGGCGATGGGAGAATAGATGAAAAATTCTTAAATAGAAAGAAGGCGATGTCTCCCATTGTTATATCCACATGGCGCTTTGGTCTGTCTGCTAATCAGCCCGCCTGGAAAATTTTGAAGAACGGTGGCTCTGCGCTCGATGCTGTTGTGCGGGGTGCTGAGGTGGCCGAACGCGACCCGGAGGTCAAGAGCGTTGGGTTCGGCGGGTATCCCAATGCCGAGGGTGAGGTCGAAGTCGATGCCGCGGTTGTTGACGGGCACTCCCTCGGTTATGGTGCGGTAGCCGGGCTTAGAAATATTGCCACGCCCACTGCTGTGGCGCGGTGCGTGATGGAGAAAACCGATCACGTTTTTCTCGTGGGTAATGGTGCCTTGAAGTTTGCGCGAACACAGGGCTTTGAAGAGTGCAATATGCTTACAGAGCACGGGCGAAGAGCCTGGGAAAAGTGGAAGAGGGAGCGAACAGGTCCTCCCGCAGATGTCCACGATACCATTGGCCTTGTCGCGCTTGACCAGCAGGGAAATCTCGCGGCGGCCTGTACTACGAGTGGCGCGGCGTTTAAGTTGCCCGGTCGCGTCGGCGATTCACCGCTTATTGGCTCGGGGCTTTATGCGGATAATGATGCAGGTGCTGCCGCAGCCACTGGTCGCGGTGAGGAAATTACTCGTACCTGCGGGTCGTTTGCTATTGTTGAACACATGCGGCATGGCAAATCACCGCAGGAAGCCTGCGAAGCTGTTGTACAATATCTCATTGCGCGCGTTCCCTCTGCGCGCCCCTATCAGATGGCCTATATTGCCATTGACAAATATGGCAATTGGGGTGCTGCCGCAGCCCGTTCTGGGTTTCTATCGGCTGTTACCAGCAATGTGGAAAATCAACTTTACAAAAGCCGGTATTTTATTGGTCACGGCGGGGTTGGATGATGGGATTGCGTTCCCATACTGACTTTATCAGCATATACTTGATAAACCTGGTTTTCAGGCTGTGCGTGCTCGCGGTATTTGTTATTGATCTTAGATACAGCATATGCTTTGCTGCCAATCCCGATTCTACGGGTGTCCAACCGGTTGTCTCTGTATCTGTTGATTCTACGGCTGTTGATCCTGTAATGGCTGATCCGCTCAAACCAGGTCTCGATCCCTCGACAATACTTAAAATAACAGATCCGTCGCAGCCCCCTGCCCACTGGGTCACGCCTGCAGGTGATTCCACTCGTGTGCTTGAGGCTTTTGATTATCCTCATTTTTTGAATTCTTATCCCGACGAGATCTGGCAGGGGCGATCGGGCCGGCGATATAGCAAAACAAGAAAAGAAAATGTTTACTATCGGATTTTAAGAGAAGTCGATAATCATTATCTGAGCGCGAAAACAAAAGGCGGTGCCGTAGATTTTGGAAGAGAAGCAAAGGTCACGTTTCGAGGCAGAGAAATCAACGTCAGTTTGCGTTTGTTCCGAAATTTGCGCTGGCGCTGGCGCGTACACCAATTGCCCGAAGGGTCTGATGAAACCGACGACGACAAAAATGACAGTGCCGCTGCGGTGCGTCTGGTCTTTGGAACAAATATGTTTGCCAAAAGGCTTAAATATATTTGGAGTGCAACACTTCCCAAAGGCACGGTCATTAAGGGTTGGAATCAATATACCATTGTTTTGCGTAGCGGTACAGATGATTCAAAAAAATGGATTTGGGAAGAAGTGGATGCATATCAAGACTATCGGCGGCTGTTCGGTGGTGATCCCCGTCCAGTCGATTTTTTAGCACTGCTCACCGATTCGGATAATACGGAGACGGTTGTCGCAGCGGATTACGATGATATTACCTTCATTATTCCAAGGCCCACAGTTGAAGTGAATCCGGAGGATACAGAATGAGGAACGGATATCATACTCGTTCATCCTGGGGACAATATGCTGGCCTGACAAATAGCACAACGCGGAGGCTGCTCATGAATGCACAATCTCTATTAAAGGCAAGTATGCTTGTCGTGCTGCTGGTTATAGCATCAGCAGAGGCGCAAAATGTTTCGGTTACCGACTACCAGGTGCCGGTGAGCCGGGTAGATAATCTACGCATTGACGTGTTGAGTTTTAATTTTACGACTGAGGGCAAAGAAGTTATACACGAACAGGGCGAAATCGGCCTTGTGTACAAGAAGTTCTACAGTTCTCTGCCTTTTGCGTATTTTATCGATGCGTTCAGTTCGGCTTCATATTTTCGCCAATTTTCATTTGAAGGTTCCGAGCGCACGGGTACCTATGACATGAATCTCGATATACAGGTTCAAAAGTATTTTCGGGAAACCAATAAGTTTTTCTATTTTGTCAGTCCAGATGCTTTGATGCGTAAGGGCTTTGATCGTCCGCAGAGTGATGTCATTTTAGGTCTTGGTTATGGTCGATTTATCAATGCCACCGCCCTGCGCAAAGCCGTGCGTATCGAAGACTTTTTATTTGAAGAAGGCGTTATTAGCGATTTTCTGCCCAAAGACACGATGATCGCACTTGGGCAAATTATCGAAAAAGAAGATGAGTACCGCAATATTCACGGCGATCGTACCTATCTGCACTACTGGTACGAAGATATGAGCAGTGAAATCGACAAAACTGGCCTTGTGACCGGGGGCGGCAATATCGGTCCTGTTGGCCTCTTTCGCATGCGCGAGGTACTTACACAGGAGCAGATCAGCGACCGGTTTTTTGGTTGGGATGTCAATGCGGGGGTTCAGTATCAATTGCAGACCAGGGATAAAGACACAGAACGCCCTCCTCCTGCTCTGGCGGTCAATATTCGGTATTCCCGACCTATCAGTTGGCAGATACAGGTCAACACGGATTTCAAATTGGATACGCCATTCAAGAGAGACTATTTCAGGCGAGAGTATAATATCCGGCAGAATGTCGATTTTATCTATGAGATCACCAACAGAATTGCTTTTGTGAGTTCCAATACACTCCACATTAACAAAAAGCGCGATCAAGATGCGAAGTTTAGACATATTTCAAATATCAGTTTCGTATTTTTTGTCGAAAATAGGATTAGCTTGACAGCTATTGAGCAAATTTCCAAAGAAGAAGGTTCGCCATTCAGACAAAGTCTTCATTTTGCTCTGAGCTATCGCCTTTTTTGAGTTGTGTGAGGGTGTGAAAAATTTAGAGATTGGTCGCGTGTCAAAAATACTTGTGGACATAAATTTTCTCTCATATCTTATTGAAGTTAGGGCTTCATTTTTAACTTAATGCATCCCAAATTGTGTAAGGTACGAGTTTATCCATCCCATAGTTGGAGGTTTTATGGCAAAAGAAGAAAAAGTTGTACTGGAAGGAACGATTGTCGATATTTTGCCCGATGGGCAATACAAGGTTGAGATTGAGGGAGGGCATCAGATTCTCGGTTATACGTCGGGCAAAATGCGCCGTTTTAATATTCGCATTGTCGTGGGCGATACCGTCACGATTGAGACCTCTCCTTATGATCTGAACCGGGGGCGCATTACATTCCGCGATTCTGGAACGGGCGGGCCACCCCCTCCGAGTACGCAAGGAGGCGGGAGCAGGCGTCCCGGTCGCGGTGGACGCAGCAGGTCGCGTCGCCGCCGTTAAATACTCAAAATCGATACGTAAATAACCACCCGCAAGTCGCACGCACAGCACGATGTCAGTAGCGCCAATGGCATGGGACTGCCTGAAAATGCGCTGTGCATACCGGGTGGCTTTTTGTTTTTGCAGGATAAGCCAATTCAAAGGGAGGGTATATGCCGGAAGAATCCAAAACTGTACAACCATCGGGAGAAGATGAAAATCCAGATCTCTACGCGCTGGATCCACGGGCGGTTCAGGAACCTCCTCAAGGGCTTCGCAGTACGCTGAAGTTTCTCGGTCCAGGGCTGATTCTCGTGGGGTCTGTGGTGGGTTCTGGCGAGATTATTTTGACGACGAATTTGGGTTCTATTGTTGGATTTTCAATGCTCTGGTTTGTGCTGGTGAGTTGCTGGAGCAAGAATATTGTTCAGGCGGAACTGGCGCGTTTTTCGGTTGCTTCTGGCGAACCTTTTTTACACGCTTTTAATCGATTGCCCGGAAAGTTGCCCGCGTTTAACGGGCGGAAAGTGTCGTGGTACATCTATTTTTGGTTGCTCTGGATTATTCCCGGGCAGTTGATCAGCGGTGGTATTTACGGTGGGGCTGGTCAGGCGATTCACATGGCGCTGCCTTCTCTCGGTTCGGAGTGGTGGACGGTTATTCTGGCTGGTACGGCATCTGTGATTATTCTGACCGGGACGTATCGGTTTCTCGAAAGGCTGATGACGGTTCTGGTGGTTATGTTTACGTTTATCACGATCGCCTGTGCTGTTTTGTTGCAGTTGACCGAATATGCGATTACCTGGGAAGAGGTGCGCGGTGGGCTGACGTTTGGTTTTCCGGCTTTTGCGCTGTTGGCAGCGCTGGCGATGTATGGCGGGACCGGGGTGGGATCAGGAGAACAGATGGCCTATACGTACTGGTGTGTGGAAAAGGGCTATGCGCGTTTTTCGGGACCGGCAGATCAGTCCAATGCCTGGGTTCAGCGCGCGAGGGGATGGATTCGGGTGATGCAGACCGATGTGCTTTTGACGCTGGGGTTGCTGACCTGTGCGACGATTCCGTTTTATATGCTGGGCGCAGGGGTGTTGTATCGACTCAATAAACAACCCGATGGATTGGAGACGATTCCGGTGCTTTCCAATATGTACACGCAGACCCTTGGCGAATGGGCGTTCTGGTTGTTTATGGTGGGTGCTTTTTTTGTGCTTTATTCGACGGCGATATCCGGTCTGGGTGGTGGTGTGCGCATTTTTGCCGATGGCATGTCTGTTATGGGTTTGATCGAGCGCAATGATTACAAGACGCGGGTTCGCATTTTGCGCATTTGGGCGGTGGTGTCCCCTCTGGTGACTTCTCTGGCGTATTTCTTTTTTCAAAACCCGGTTTGGATGCTGACTATAGGACATTTGTTTGGGGCGATTAAGTTTCCTCTGATTGCCGGGGGAACGCTGTATTTGCGCTATAGACATCTCGATCAACGCCTGAAACCGTCTTTGAAGACCGATCTGCTGTTGTGGTTCTGTTTTTTACTGATGATTGGTCTGGCTATTTATATTTTGTACACGCGCTATTTTGCCTGATGTGGAGGGCGACTATGACTGTTCCTACTTATCGTTCAATTGGTGTGCGGCCGTTGATTAACTGTCGCGGAACATATACGATTATCAGCGGTTCGCTGATGTTGCCCGAGGTGTGCGAGGCGATGATGGAGGCGGCAAAGGCGTATGTGCATTTGGATGAGTTGATGGATGCGGTGGGGGCGCGTATTGCCGAGTTGATGCAGTGCGAGTGGGGGCTGGTGACAAATGGATGCGCGGCGGCGCTGACGCAGGTGACGTCGGCGTGTGTGGCGGGTGATGATCCGGATAAGATCAAACAATTGCCCGATACGACGGGGATGAAGAATCGGGTGTTGTACCAGCCGGGGCATTTGCATATTTATACGCATGCGATTCGGGCGGCGGGGGTGGAGATGGTGGAGGTGGAAGATCACGATGCGCTTTCTTTAGCGATTGATGATCGCACGGCGATGTTTGCGTTTTTTGGAGATCAAACGGATCATAGCGATATTCCACTTGAAGATGTGGTGGCGATTTGTCATCGCAAGGGTGTGCCGGTATTTGTGGATGCCGCGGCAGAGCGACCAGATGTGCCCAATACGTATTTGCAAGCGGGTGCAGATGTTGTGGCTTATAGCGGGGGCAAGTGTTTGCGAGGCCCCCAGTCGTCGGGGTTAGTGTTGGGGCGAAAGGATATTTTGCAGGCGGCGTTTGCCAATGGCGCGCCGCATCATTCGCTGGGGCGGGCGATGAAGGCGGGCAAGGAGGAGGTGATGGGGCTGCTGGCTGCGGTGGAGAAGTGGGTGCTGCGCGATCACGATGCCGAGTGGACAGAGTGGGAGAAATGGTTACAGGTGATTGGCAGTGCGGTTGCGGAGTTGCCGTCGGTGACGAGGCGGGTGCGAGACCCCGGGCGGTCTAATGTGGCGCCTATTCTGGAGGTTCACTGGGATCGCACAGTTTTGCCGATTGCGCCAGAGGAGGTCCAGCAGCAGTTGTCAGATGGCGATCCGCGCATTGAGATGTTTACGCATGAAAATGGGGTGGAAGTGATGCCGTATATGATGGAGCAGGGTGAGGATGTGATTGTTGCAAGGCGTTTGCGTGAGGTGTTGGAGGGGGATAGGAGATAAAACATGAAGAGAAATTTTAGAATTATCGTTGAGAGATATGCCGATGGTTATGTGGGATATCCGCTTGGATTGAAGGGGGTCGTCGTTGGGCAGGGAGATACTTATGAAGAGGCATTGGCAGATGTAAAATCTGCTATTCGGTTCCATATTGAAACGTTTGGTAGAGAAGCATTATTTTAAAAAGAAATGGTGAACGCGCATGCCGGACAAACGTCCCAACATACTTTTTGTCCAAACGGATCAGCAGCGGCCTGAGTGGGTCGAGATGAACCCCGATATTCCGGTGCGTACGCCGCATCTGCGGCAACTCGCCGAGCGCGGTGTATGGCTCGCCAACGCAATTTGTCCGTCGCCTGTTTGCGCCCCGTCGCGCGCCTGCCTGGTGGCCGGGCAGGAATATGACCGCACGCGCGTTTGGGGCAACAATACTTATGCGCCCGATAATATGTTCAAGTACCATCTGTGCCTGCGCGACGAGGCCGGATACTATGTTATGGGTGCTGGCAAACACCATGTGGGCAATAACCAATCGGGGAGTCCGCCCAGGTTCCACTGCGGTGTCGATGGACGCCAGGGCATGGAGGCATGGGGATTTTCCGATGCTATTTTCAATGCTGGGCTGAATCAGGCGACTATTTTGATGCGCAACAACGAGATGGTGCCTCAGGATGCGTACATGGCGTTTTTGCACGCGCGCGGCCTGGCAGAGGAGCACATTGCCGATTACGCGCGCCGAAGCCGGGAGGGTGTGTGGACAGCTACTTTCCCGACGACACTTCCCGACGATGCGTATTTCGATACCTGGATTACCAATAATGCGCTCACCCTTCTGGATCGGGCGCCTGACGACAGGCCGTGGTATTTGGAGGTTAATCTGCAGAATCCCCATCATCCGTGGGATATCACCGAGTCAATGCATCGATGGTACCGCGAGCCGCCCGTGGAGTTTCCTCTTCCCCTGTTCAACACCGAGGATATCGCGCCCGAGACGCACCAGGAGGTGCGTCGCAACTGGGCGGCCACTGTCGAACATCTCGATTCCTGCCTCGGGCGCCTCGTCGCGCGAGTGCGCGCGCGCGGCGATCTCGATGATACTGTCATTATATTCACCAGCGACCACGGCGAGATGCTCGGCGATTACGACCAGTGGCAGAAGTTGTCGCCCCTACAGGCCTCGGTGGGGGTTCCGCTGGTGATCGCTGGTCCGGGCGTGGGGGCTTTCGGACGCGACGACGCTCCGATGACGACGCTGGACCTGACCGCCAGTTTCCTCGATTGGGCTGGCCTGACACCCGGTGACGATCTCGATAGCCGTTCTCTTGTCAATTATCTCGGTGCCCGAGCGCGCAGGCATCGAGATCTGGTATTTTCCGGTCTGAGTGCCTGGCGCATGGTCTTCGACGGGCGTTTCAAGCTGGTTCGCGGCTATGATCCGGCAAAGCGCATTGGGGGCGATGTTTTCGAACCGATGCATGTGCCGTCCGACGAGACGGAGCGCCTTCAGCGCGAGCGTCCCCAGTTGCTGTTCGATCTACAGCGCAATGAGAGGGACGATGTCGCCGCTGAATTTTCTCAGGTCTTTCAGCGGCTAAGCGCCGCCCTTGATGAGCATCTGGCTCATTAATAATCGTAGGATAACGAAATATTCCAGCGGCGGGGCAGACCGAGGAAGACGAGCGCGGTTGAGGCGTCGTGGTTGTCGCCATCGTCTGCATCGGAAATATAGCGCGCGTCGAACAAATTGAAGATGTGCAATTGCAGTTTTACTTTGCCATTGCCAAATGTATTGCCGGGCAGGATGTAACCCGCGTGGAGATCAGCCAAATTATAATTTGGCACCTGCCACGATTGCTGGCGGTCATTGGGATCTGTTCGGTTGGCGGGATCGAATTTGGCGTAGTGATCCATAAAGCGCCTCAAGCTCAGCGTGGTGTAAAGCCCGCGCATGGGAAATATTGTGCTGCTCAGCGCAAGGGTTTTTTGCGCCGAGTCGCCTACCTTCAATCCATTGGCATAGACTTGAAACGTGTCTGCAACCAATGGATCTTCTTCGGGAAAAAATGTGGCGCGCGCATCGTTGAGCCATTCCCAGTTGCCGAGTGAGACCATGCTGCGCACCTCCAACCTGGGATGGGGGCGCACCTTGACGTCGAACTCTATACCCGTGTGCCGAGCGTCAATGCCGCTGAGCAAAAACCGAAAGTTCTGGTCGAGTTTTGCACTGTAAACGCTCTTGGGCCACGAGCGGTCGATCCATCTGGTGTAATAGAAGTTTACGTTTCCGGTTATTACCCCGCGTTTGAGATAGCCTGCGCCTAACTCAAAAGACGCCACTTTTTCATTGAAGGTGGGATCGTAGAGGCTGTTGTCGTAGTGATAAACCGATCCAAATTTGGGGGCTGTTGAAAGCCAGCCTATATTGGCATACACATTGACCGTAGGGGTCATATTGTAATTGCCTCCCGCCTTGAGCGTATAGCCTCCAAAGCTTTTCCAATCTGTCTGATCCCATTCTCCATTGACCCTGGCGCGGAAATAGTCGATGCGTTTATAAGCTGTTATGGATGCCGATGTGCTCAAAAATGCCGTAAAGTCGTTCACCTGCCTTTCAAGTTGAACAAACCCGCCTCCCCAGCGCGTCAGACCATCGGTGTGATATGCGATTCTGTCTCCAAGGCGTTTAACAGAAGTCGCGGCATTGCTGTCTCCTGTAAAAACGTAATAATCCGCCCCTATCAAATTTCGCACTTCGCGCCAGTGCTGTCCCTCATAGCCGCGCAAATCAATGCCAAAGGCGAGCTTATAGGCAGGCGTTAGAGTGTATTCGCCCGTGCCCAAATATCCATAATAGTATTGCAGGCTACCCGTGTTTCGCATAATGGTCTTTGCCGCAATCTCAAAGGCTCCGACCTCGCCTGCAAGCACCAGGTTGGGATTGGCTCGTGATGCGGGTTCCGTGTTTAACTCATCTACTGCGTGCTGCCAGTCGATGCTGCCGTCTGCCCGGGTTCCCGGATTGACGCCCAGGCGCCCCAGGCCTCCGCCCTTGCCGCGCGCCCAATAAAAGACATTGGACAAAACAAACCTATCGTTGGGTATCCAATACCAGTTCAAATTGGCTTGTGTTTTGTGATAGTAGTTCTCGCGTTCCATAATGGTCGCATTGTCGCGTGCGTCGCGCACCTTGCCGTTAAAAAATTCCCGATAAGATGAAAACGGCGAATATCCCCAGTTGGGATTGTAATTGACCCCGTAATTTTTCGCATCTGTTACGCCAGCGCCCAGAGACTGCGCGTAATCGGCATCAAAAGTGCCAATGGGTTGCTTGAACAGGCGGTGCCCGTGGCGTTGCGGCGTACCCACGACAAACAACTCGAATTTGTGTGTTTCAGAGGCCAAAAAGCTCAATGCTCCGAAATACGCCCATCCTTCTGTCCACGTTTGATCGGGTATGCCATTGCCAACTTTGCGTGAAATGCCCACGCTCAGCGCGGTTTTTTCATTGAGTAAGCCCGATGAAAAATTGACCGTGGTTTTGTAATAAGCACTGGTCGCGGCTTCCTGTTTGATCTTAAACCCGCGCTGTTGACGGGCGGCATCGGTAACAATATTCAGCGTGCCCCCCACCGAGGCTATGGCCAAATTTGAGGCACCCAATCCGCGCTGCACCTGTATGGACGACGTTACATCGCTGAGAACATCCCAGTCAACCCAATAGACCCACCCGGTTTCCATATTGTTGACTGGCACGCCATTGACCATGACGGCGATGTTGCGCTGGTCAAATCCCCGCACATTGATGCGTGAATCGCCATCGCCACCGCCTTGCTCGGTCGCATAAACGCCCGGCGTATCGTTCAAAAGCATCGGCAGGCTGCGAGAGCCGAGTTTGCGATCTATATCGGATTTTGGCACATCGGAGAACGCAATGGGCGTTTCGCGCAATTTGGCGCGCGGCGCGCTCACAACGACCTCTTCAAACTGCACGGCTTCGGGCATTAGCGCCACAACCAACGCACCCATCCCCTCTTTTACTGTGATAGTATTGCGATATTCCTTATAGCCCACAAAGCTGATGACGAGCGTGTGGCTACCTTCGCTGACATTGGGTATCGCAAAATTTCCATCGAGGTCTGTGGCTGTCCCCCCCGCGTGCGTTTCCAAATAAATATTTGCGCCGACCAGCGATTCTCCGGTTTTCTCATCGCGCACCTGGCCGCTGAGCACGGCGGCAGACAGGGTTGCAGGCGCGAAAAACAAAAACATCAGGAAAAGTTGTTTCATAAAACCTCGTGTAATTACTGTGATATGAGGCGCGGCAATGCCGAAATATAGGTAGGCAATCTTCCTCAGACAACAGGGATTCTCCGGTAGCAGCATATGGTATGAGGAATTTTTAAAAAGAAGGTAGTGGTGAATTTCACTCGGGCTTTATGCAGAGGCAAATACCATTGCATCACGTCCTGTAATTGATTAATCTGTGTGTGGAGGGGAACACTTATGTTTGAGATAGATAGATCGGCATTTAAGGCGATTGGCGAGTCGGTTCATTTTGATCCGCTGGTCGATATTCGGCATCCGGAACTGGTGCGTGTTGGCGATGATGTGGCGTTTCACAATGGGGTTTTTGTAAATCCCTAGATATGAGGATATTGCAATGACGGGACGCGAATATTTAGAGTCGATTATGCCGACGCGCGAGATGGTGGATCATTTTGTGACGCCTGCGAAGGCAGATGTGCCGATAGAGTTGGCGCGGATTATGTGCAATAATGCACAGTCGGCGTTTGATCCCGAGATTGGATGGGTGGTTTGCGATGGGTTTCGCGGGGGTGGGGTGGATGATTCGCGCGGGTTTTACGCTTATGAGAAAGACGGTGCGCGGCAGGTGGTCAATTATGCGGATCGCCCGTGTCGCATTCATACGTATGGGAATAGTTTTACGCATTGCGATCAGGTGAGCAATGGGGAGACGTGGCAGGAGTATTTGGCGGCGCATCTGCTGGAACCTGTTCGCAATTACGGCATTGGTGGGCACAGTGTGTATCAGGCGTATCGGCGAATGTTGATTGTGGAGAGGGAGTATCCCGCCGAGTACGTGATTTTGAATGTGTGGGACGACGATCACTTTCGAAATTTGGATGCGTGGCGGTCCATCCGCATGGGGCGACAGGGGCGGTTTACGCTGCCGCATTTGCGCGTGAATCTGGAAAGTGGAACTGTGGAAGAGCGCGAGAATTTGTGCAAGACGCCCGAGGAACTCTATCGGTTATGCGATGCGGATTGGGTGTGGGAGACTTTTGGCGACGATCCGATTTTGCACGCGGTTATGGCGCGCAGAGGCAGTGCGGAAGATGCGTCGGCTATGGCGCAGAGTATGGGGGGAGAATTCGAGAATGCGGGATCGGATGCCGAGGTCTATAGCTTGCATACCGAGGCGGCTTTGTTTGCGACGCGATTTGTGATTGAAAAGGCAGAGGCATTTACAAAGGCCAATGGGAAAAAGTTGCTGGTGATTTTGTCATTTGGTTCGAGTAATATAGCTCGGGCATTGGAAGGTGAGCCGCTTTTTGACCAGACGTTTTTGGATTGGTTAGCGACAAAGGATGTGCCGGTGATCGATTTGCGCGATGCTTTTCGGGAGGCGTACGCGACATATCGGGGGGGTGTGCAGGCGTTTTTGGAGCCGTATTATATTGGGCATCATACGCCGCGCGGAAATTTCTTTTTTGCATGGGCGATTAAAGATCGAATTGTAGAATGGCTTGATCCCAGGCCATTGCCCTATCGATAGGAGAATGCGATATGACCCCAGAAGAGAAGTTTATGTTTGATCTCGACGGGTATCTGGTGATTAAAGATGTGTTGAGCCGCGAGGAATTGGATGTGCTCAATGCAGTGGCGGATCGAGCGTTTCCCAGGGATTACGGGGATGCAGAGGCAGATGATGAATTTGGCAATGCCAGAGGTGTGCGCCGCGCACCGAGTATTGTGGATTGGGATGTGGCGTGTAGGGATTTAATCGACCATCCCAAAGTGTTGCCCTATCTCGTTGACTTGCTGGGGCCAAAGTTCCGCCTGGATCACGATTATGCCATTTTTATGATGAAGAATGGGAGGCGAGGCAGTTTGCACGGCGGGCAGCCGAATTTGTTTCACCATTATTACAGGTATCGAGATGGCGTGATGCAGTGTGGTTTGTCGGTGTTGACGTATGTGTTGTCAGACGCCAATGCAGGGGATGGGGGGTTTGCCTGTGTGCGGGGTAGCCACAAGAGCAATTTCAGAATGGATTTGCCGCGCGATGTGCAGCGGTTTGAGCGGGTTCCGCACTATGTTGTTCAGCCAGAGGCAAAGGCGGGGGATGCGATTTTTTTTACGGAAGCTCTGGTGCACGGCACATTGCCGTGGCGGGCAGATCACGAGCGCAGGGTGTTGCTTTACAAATACGGTCCGGGGCATTTGATTTCCGCGCCGAAGGGGTACGATGGTTCGGTTTATGAGGGGTTGACTGAGCAACAGAAGCGGATTTTGGCGTCTCCTGGTGTGCATGACCGGCCGGATGTGCGAATAGACGAATAGACGAATAGACGAATAGACGAATAGACGAATGGAGATACACACTGATACTGACTTACATCATGTCAGCACATGCTTTGGGAGGATAGGCGGGGTTCGTAGATTCGCAGATTCGTAGATTCGCATTTATTCACGAGGGATAACATGGCAAAGACGCGACGATTGACAATGGCACAGGCGATTGTTCAGTTTTTGAGGGCGCAGTACGTTTCGCGCGATGGGATTGAACAGCCCTTTTTTGCGGGAATGTCGGGTATTTTTGGGCATGGGAATGTGGCCGGGATCGGTCAGGCATTGCACG
This sequence comes from Gemmatimonadota bacterium, assembly GCA_026706845.1. Taxonomy (NCBI): domain Bacteria; kingdom Pseudomonadati; phylum Gemmatimonadota; species Gemmatimonadota bacterium. The sequence goes on along the minus strand of JAPOXY010000090.1, from coordinate 9,823 downwards.
AGTATCGCGATGAGTTTCGGTATTACCAGACGCGCAATGAACAGGCGATGGTGCATACGGCTGCGGCTTATGCCAAGATGAAGAATCGGTTGGGTACGCTGGCGTGTACGACGTCAATTGGACCGGGGGCGACGAACATGGTGACGGGCGCGGCAACGGCGACGATTAATCGTTTGCCGGTGTTGTTGCTGCCGGGTGATATTTTTGCGCGGCGAAATGTGGCGCCTGTGTTGCAGCAGTTGGAGTCCAATGCGTCGCAGGATATTTCCGTGAATGATTGTTTTAAGCCTGTGTCGCGGTACTGGGATCGGTTGAATCGGGCAGATCAGGCGATTTTGGCATTGCCCGAGGCGATGCGGGTTTTGACGTCGCCTGTTGAGACGGGTGCTGTGACGCTGTGTTGTCCGCAGGATACGCAGACAGAGGCGTTTGATTATCCCGAAGCGTTGTTTGAAAAACGGGTGTGGGTGGTGCCGCGCAACCGGCCGGATCGCGATCTGGTGTCAAAAGCCGCGGCGTGGATTCGGGAGAGTGTGCAACCTGTGGTGATTGCGGGCGGGGGAGTGTTATACAGCGAGGCGACAGATGCGCTGGCGGCATTTGTGGAGCAGACGGGCATTCCGGTGGGCGAGACACAGGCGGGCAAGGGGTCGCTTAATTACGATCACGCCAATAATTTGGGTGCGGTGGGCGTGACGGGTACACCGGGGGCGAATATTGTCGCGCGGAAAGCAGATCTGGTGATCGCTATTGGTACGCGGTTGAGCGATTTTACGACGGCTTCAAAGACGGCGTTTCAAAATTCGGATGTGAAATTTATCGCGATTAATGTGGCGGAATTTGATGCGGCCAAACACGGGGCATTGCCGCTGGTGGGCGATGCGCGGGTGGTGTTGGAAGAATTGACAGAAGCGGTGCAAGGGTATCGCGTGTCGGGGGGGGTGACACAGCGGGTTGCCGAATTTCGGGAGGCGTGGGAGGCCGAGGTGGATCGCATTTACAATTTGGGGCATCGGCCCATTTTGAGTCAGGGTGAAGTGATTGGCGCAGTGAATGAAGGTTCGGCGTCTGAGGATGTGATGATTTGTGCGGCGGGCAGTATGCCGGGCGATCTCCACAAGTTGTGGCGGACGCGCAATCCCAAGGGGTACCACCTCGAGTATGGATATTCGTGCATGGGATACGAGATTGCCGGGGGGTTGGGTATTAAGATGGCCGATCCCTCCCGGGAGGTGTATGTGATGGTTGGGGATGGGTCGTATTTGATGATGGCGCAGGAGATTGCGACGGCGGTGCAGGAGGGGATTAAGCTGAATATTGTGCTGCTGGACAATCACGGTTTTGCGAGTATCGGGGGGTTGTCGGATGCCGTGGGCGCGCATGAGTTTGGGACAAGGTATAAGATGCGCGATGAGCAGACCGGGCAATTGGATGGCGAGAATGTGCCGACCGATTTGGCGACAAATGCCGAGAGTTTGGGAGCTTATGTGTTGCGGCCCGAAGGCAAAGAAGGTCTGATGAGGGCGATTGAAGAGGCGCGAACTATAGATCGCACGACGGTGATTGCGGTGGAGGTTGATCGCGAGGTGCGCGTGCCGGGCTACGAGAGCTGGTGGGATGTGCCGGTTGCCGAGGTTTCGACGGTGGCAGAGGTGCAGAAGGCGAGAGAGGAGTTTGAGGTGATGGTGAAGAAGGAACGGTATTTTTTATAAATGAGGTGCATTATGAATATTCCCCCATCTGAACATTTTACGCCTGTTTCGCTGGCGGAACATTACAATGTGGATCGCGTGCAATTAGATGGATTTGGTGGCGAAGATTTGGGTGCAATGTATGGTAGGCAATCTGTTCTGGGTATGCCATTTAATCTGGGTGCGCCAGGCAAACCGAATGGTATATTGCTCGACCGCGATGCTGCGCGCGTTGATATGGGCGGTGTGAAGGCGAGCTATGTGGTGTTTTTACACGGGGTCGAGAATCGCGTGAGTAATTATCAGGAGGAGCTGGCCGATTTTGCTATGGATGGCAATGATCTCGGCGATCACGTGTCGGATTATGTGCTGGAATATGCAGATGGCGAGTCCGAGACGACGCGCATTTTGCGCCGGTTTGCGATTCAACAGTCCCGTATTGGGTGGGGGGCAAGTGCGTTTGCAGCGATGCCTGCGGCTAAACCCGGTGTTGTGATGGGGGCTACGGACGAACACGGTTTGGGACGGCGTCCTGCATCGGCTTATGGTCGCGCCGAGACGCGGCACAGTTCGGGGCGAGATGGTGGACAGGCAAAGTTGTGGGTTTATGCGTTGCCCAATCCCAATCCGGAGAAGCCCATTGGGCATCTGACACTGGTCCCCAGGAACGAGCGGTCGCTGGTGATAGGGATCACGCATACACAGGTCGCCGATCATCCGTTGCGACCGGGTGTGCGCCAAAAATTGAAGTTGGAATTGCCCGAGGGCGCGCAGTTGAACGGGAATGGCGAGCTTGAGGATATCGATATTGATCTGGGTGTGGTGATGTCTGCGCGGGCTGTGCTGGATTACGATGCGGAACGCTGGTTGAGCGCGGAGGTGGATGTGCAGCCCGAACGGTCTTCTTCTGAGGTGGTTGTCGAGTATATCGCACATCCGCAGGGGAAGCTTTATGTGGAGGGGGATGGGGAGGCGCAGGCTTACGATCTGGCAGGTGCAAAGCAGATTGCCGAGGTTCAGCCCGCGCATCGCCCGGTCGCAATTCGCGTGGTGGAGAAAGGGACAGAGACGCCGGTTGCTGTACGGTTGCACATGCACGGCGAAGCCGGGGAGTATTTGCCACCGAAGGGGTATCATCGCAAGGTGAATCCACACTGGTTTGAAGACAATTACGGCGAGCACGTCAATGGGTTGAATCAGTATTGTTATATCCCGGGAGAATGCGTGGCAGACTTGCCTCTGGGCGATGTGTATGTCGATATCCAGAAGGGATATGAGATTGCGCCAATCCGCGAGAAGTTCGCGGTTGGTCCCGATACTGATGTGGTTACTTTTGAGATTGATCGCGTGCTCAAGTGGCGGGAAAAGGGGTGGGTGACTGCCGATACGCATGTGCATTTTTTGAGTCCGCAAACGGCGCTTCTGGAAGGCGAGGGCGAGGGCGTGAATGTGGTGAATTTGCTGGCGAGCCAGTGGGGTGAAATGTTCAGCAATGTGTCGGATTTTGATGGGAAGACGACTTTTGGCGCGCGGGATTTTGGTGGGGATGGCGAGTTTCTCGTGCGCGTTGGAACCGAGAATCGCATGCAGGTTCTGGGACATATTTCGCTGCTGGGCTATTCGGGGCTTATGATTCATCCGCTGTGTTCGGGGGGACCGTCGGAATCCGCGCTGGGAGATGCGCAGGAAGTCACGATGGCCGAGTGGGCGCAGCAGTGTATTGATCAGGGTGGTCTGGTGGTGATGCCACACGGCCCAAATCCGCAGTGCGAACGCGCGGCTGATATTGTGCTGGGTCTGATCCACGCGATGGAGATGATGACGTTTAATCCCCACAATGCGCAGATCAATCCCTATGGGATTGCCGATTGGTATCGCTATTTGAATTTGGGATACGACATACCTGTTGTGGGCGGGTCGGATAAGATGGCGGCTGCCTCGCAACTTGGCGGGGTGCGGACTTATACGCATCTGGGAGATCGCGAGTTTAGCTATGAGAACTGGATGGCGGCGACAAAGGCAGGCCATACGTTTGTGACGGTGGGGCCGCTTGCAGAGATTCAGGTGGAGGGAATGGCTCCCGGTTCACGGGTGGCGTTGCCCTCCTCTGGCGGGACGGTCAATGTGACGTGGGAGGTGGCGTCGGTGCGTTTGCCGATTGATCAGGTCGAGATCGTTGTGGGCGGGCTGACGCATGAGCAGGTGAATGTGGATAAGAGCCTGTCGGCGTCGGGGAGTGCAGAGGTACGGGTGGAGGATTCGACGTGGATCGCACTGCGGGTGCGCGGGAGTTATAAGGGACGGCACGGCGAGATTGCCGCACACACGAGTGCTGTGCAGGTGGTTGTGGAGGGGAGGCCAATTTTTTCACAAGCAGATGCTACGACGGTTTTGGAACAAATCGAAGGGGCAATTGCCTATCTGGATACGCTCGCTCCGCGACCCGAGGCAAGGCGTCTGAAACAGATGCGCGCCACGCTGGAGGCCGCGCACAATCGCTTGCACCAACAGATGCACAAGCACGGTATTTATCACGATCATACGCCCCTGCACGATCACGGGCATGGACATGAGCATTAGAAAGGTTTTTTTATGAGTGAAAAATTTTCGTTTCGCCCTGTACGCAAGCCCAATGTAATCTGGGTTTTTGGAGATCAACACCGCGCACACGCATTGAGCTATCGGGGCGATCCCAATGTGTTTACACCTAATATCGACAATCTCGCGCGTGAAGGTATGCGTTTTGACTGTGCGGTTTCCGGTGCGCCGTGGTGTTCGCCTTTTCGCGGCGCGCTAATGACGGGTACTTATCCGCATCAGAATGGCGTGACGCAGACGCCATCTCCGCTGGATCCGGCGATTCCAACTGTTGCTATGCCTTTTAATGATGCGGGGTATCACACGGCTTATGTCGGCAAGTGGCATTTGGACGGGTCCAATGCGCGGGAGAACTGTGTTCCTCCCGAGCGCAGGGGAAATTTTCAGTACTGGATGGGGTATGAGAATAACAACAATCAGAACGAGTGCTATGTTTATGGTTCGGAGGGCGAAACGCCCCAGCGTTTGGACGGGTACGAAACCGATAGCTTGACGACCTTGTTTTTAGACCATCTTGTGGATCATGTGGGTGATGAAGAAGACTATCAGCCGTTTTTTGCTGTACTTTCAGTGCAGCCGCCGCACAGTCCCTTTGTGCCGCCTACCAATCCGGAGCGCGGTGTGCCCCGGATTCATCCGTCGGATATTCAGCTTCGGCGCAATGTGCCGGTTGTTCCCCGGATCCGCGAGCGGGCAGCCCTGGATCATGCGGGATATTACGCGATGGTGGAGAATCTGGATTACAATGTGGGGCGGATCCGCATGGCTCTCAAAGATATGGGTGTTGATCGGGAGACTTATGTGATTTTCTTTTCCGATCACGGCGATATGTTGTGGAGCCACGCGCAGACCGGCAAATCATCTCCGTGGGAAGAGTCGATCCGCATTCCGTTTATTATCGGCAAGGTGGGGGGAGGTGCTAATATGAATACGGGATCTACCGATGCGGTGATCAATCACGTCGATATTGCACCTACGACGCTGGGTCTTTGTGGTATCCCTGTTCCCGAAGGTATGGTCGGGTTCGATTATTCGGGTCACTGTATTTCCGGCAATGCCGCCGAATTCAAGGGGAAATCGAGTAGAAATGCAGAGCCCGATTCGGCGTATTTGCAGCAGATTCCCCGAAAGATGCATTCGCACACTGTGAACAAGGCGTGGCGGGCTGTGGTGATGCGAGATGGATGGAAATACGCCTGTACGCCGGGTAATGATTGGTTGCTTTTCAACACGGCGGATGATCCGTATGAGCAGGCGAATTACGTCTATAACAGGGCTTTCCAGAAGGAGAAGGAGCGGTGCCACGAGCGCCTCGCACAGTGGATTGAAGACACGGGCGATGATTTTGAGTTGCCAGATATTCGGCTCGAGTAGAGCGCGTACATTGGGTTTTGAAATCAGTTTTTTCTTGCGGCGTATAATGAGACCGCATAGATTGATAGGCTGTTGTTTTGGGAGAGGTTTACTGTGATGTATTGACAATGGTGATGCCGATGCCCACGAGTGCGAGGCTGAGGAGAATGGCGGGTGAGATGGGGTCGCCGAGGAAGAGGTTGCTGACGATGACGCCGACGATTGGGGTGATGAATCCAAAAACAGAGAGGCGGCTGGCCGAATAGCGTTTTAGCAGGCTGGTGAGGAGGATAAAGCAGAATCCCGCGACGACGAGGCCCTGATAGAGAACGGCACTCAGGACGAGGATATCGAGTTGAATGGCCTGTGTTTCAAATAGTGCGCTGAGGAAAAAAAAGATGGGTACGCTGGGGGCGGATTGCCAGATCAAGACTTTTCCGGGGTGTATGTTCTGGACGAGGCGCTTGAGATAAACCTGGCGGGCGCCGAGGAGAGCGGCACTTGCAAGCACGAGGATGTCGCCCAGGAGATGTTGAAGTTCGCCAAGTGATAGGCTTTCGGCAAAGATGAGTATTACGCCGAGAAAAGACAATACCATGCCGGTCATTTTGCGCGTGCTGATTTTGTCACCCGGTATAAAGATGTGTGCAAACGAGGCGGTGAAGAAGGGATAGGCCGAGATAAAGATGGTCGAGCGGCTGGCAAGGGTGTAATCGGTTCCCGCATTGAGCAGGTAGATCTGCGCGAGAAAAAGAAAGATGAGGCCAGCAATGCCTCGGTGTTCGTTGGATTTGAGTTTCAGGTCGATTTTCAGGGGACGCGTCCAAATATAGACGACGAGTCCGCCGAGCAAGAAACGCATGCCGGCGAGGCAAAGCGGCGGAATACCAGATAGCCCGAGTTTGATGGATACGGAATTGCCACCCCAGAGGATTGCAGTCAAAAGGTTGAGCAGGGCGGCGCGGGTGTTGAGGCGTTCATTCTGTACGTTCACGATCCGTCTCCGGAACGCAGATAGGCGCGAATGAATACCAGAAGCAGGGGGAGGACGAGCCAGAGGGGTTGCACAATTGCCGCGAATGTGCCGATTACCCCTATCAGTCCCGAGATGATGAGTCCGCGGCAGACTGTGATGCGCGTGGCAGGAGAGGACAGGATATCGATTGTGCGACCAGGTAGTCCCCCGGGTTGCTCAAGGGCATAATATCCGATGAGGGCGACCGCCCAGGACAACAGGGCGAGGTGCATGCTGGATGCCGACGATAAAAGGTTCAGGTCTATGCCGAGGTCGCGCAGGTGTGCGTGCAGACATACGAGGAATGCGCCGTCGCGCAGAGGTCGAAGCAAGCCCACTTCGTCGAGTTGGGCACTGCGGCGACGCTCTGCAAATGCGATGAGCTGAAAAAATGCGTAGAGCACGACAATGGCGATGGGATACTTAAAGATCACATAGGGGATCACGTAGTGCAAGTGGTCGTAAGCGAGCGTTGCCGTGCTTCCCGCGATTAGAAAGGCTATGAGTGGTACGGCGTTTTGTTTTAGAGTTTTCATAGGTGAGAAGTGATTATATTGTGTTGTGTTGCTGTTGTCAAGGATGGAGGTTGCGTTTTGAAACGGTGGATGCTGTGTTTTGTATGGGCTATGATATTTTTTCAGGCCCCGGTTGTGGATGCGCGGGATTTTTTGAAAGAGATTGAGGCGCATTACAGCGACGGCAAAATTGACGACGCTCTCGAGGTGGCGCGTGCTTTTGCCGAGGCACATGCCGATAGTGTGGGAGCGCACGGTTTTTTGGGTACGCTTTACGCAGAGGCCGGGCAATTGGACGCTGCGGTGGCTGCTTTTCAAAAGGTGGTGGAGATTAAACCGGGTTCTGTTCGCGGATATCGCGATCTGGCGCTGGTGTTTGCTCGACAGGGCAAAATTTCTCAGGCTCTTTCTGCACTGGATCGGGGTATTGGGCAAAGCGATGAACCCGCTTTGCTTCTGGCAGAACGCGCATCTTTGAATAGCGATCTGGGTAAGCCCGGAGAAGCTATTGCCGATTTCGAAGCGGCACTCAAACGCCGTCCCGATTTTATCGAGGCGTATCAATCTCTGGCGCTGGTCCATATTGCAGTGGGCGATACACTCAATGCAATTGCCGTTATGGATCGCGGTCTTGCTGCCAATTCAGACAATGTGATGTTGATGGTTAATCGGGGTGGGGTTTTTCACGCGCTGGGGATGACACAGAAGGCATTTTCGGCATATCGACAGGCTGTTGAGGCTGCGCCAGAAGATCCGTCGGTGTATCGCGCGCTCGGTTTTATGAGTGCAGAGGTGGATTCTCTGGATATCGCACAGGCATCGTGGGAAAAGGTGCGCGATCTCGCCCCGGATGATCTCGAGGTGCGCGATGCTCTTGCCCAGTTGTACGCGGCCAGGGGTAATTTTGACGCCAGTATTGGCGAGATGCTGGGCGTTTTGGAACGCGCGCCCGATGGCAATTTGGTGCGATTTCGGCTGGCAGAAGTCTATGTGGCTAAGGGCGATATTGCACAGGGTAAGGCCGAGCTGTTGACCTGTATTTCGCGCGCGCCCAGGTGGATTGCACCCTATAAGCGGTTGGCATTGCTGTATTTGGGCGAAGAGAAGGTCGATTCTGCAGGCGTGATTTACGAGAAGGCATTAGAGAATGATCCCAAAGATGCTGAGGTTCACAACAATCTGGGGTTTATTTATTCGGCTCGGGGAGATTTTGACAAGGCGCGAAGAGCGTATGAAACGGCAATGGCCGAAAGCAAGGATGCCAGTACGCTGCGCGACGCACAGGGGAATCTGGATATTATTAAGTCGATTCAGGCGGGCAAGATGCGGGTGCGGCATATTCTGGTGAAGACGGAGCCCGAAGCTCAAGAAATTTTGAATAAGCTCAAAGCCGGAGAAGATTTTGCCGCTTTGGCGAGGAGTTATTCTATTGATCCTTCAAAAGAAAATGGCGGAAGTACGGGGTTTTTCTCTAAGGGCGATTTGCATCCGGATTTTGAAGCCGCAGTGATGAAGCTCAAACCCAATGAAGTCAGTGAGGTTGTCAAAACCCCTCTGGGCTATCACGTGATTATGCGGATTAATTGACGGTGTTTTGGAAGACACTTTTTGACGAACGGCGGCGCATTTTGGTCGCCGTTTCTTTTGGGATAGATAGCGAATGAAAACTGCGCGCAAGGTGATGTTGTGGGGCATTGGGTTAACGCTGCTGGCGGTGTTGATTTACGAGGTGGGGATTATCGCCGCCTGGACGCAGGTGCGGCAGATGGGATGGGGCTATGTACCTGTTTTGCTCATTGCACTGGGCTGGCATGTGAGCAATACGTGGGCATGGGCGATGTGTTTTAATGGCGACCGCCCGCATTTTTGGTCACTTTTTTGCACAAAGTTGTCGGGAGAAGCTGTTGGAAATGTTACACCGGCTTCTCACGTGGGCGGTGAGGTGGCCAAAGCGTATATGTTGCGCGATCGGGTTTCTGTGACGCAGGGCGTTCCTTCTCTGGTAATCAATAAGACGGTTGAACTGGTGAGCGGCCTGGTCTTTGCGCTGATTGGCACGGGATTGGCCGTGGGCATGTTTCCGCTTCCAGTAGAGGTGCAGATTGGATTGGGGGCTGCTCTGGTGTTGGGTACAGTTGGGATTGTGGCGGCGTATATGTCTCAGCGCCAGAAGGCGTCTGTGTGGTTGCTGGATGTTTTGAAGAAGTTGCGTCTCTCTTTTTTGGAGTCGAGACGCGAAAAGTTTGAAGAAGTTGATCGGACGATTGCGGCATTTTACCGGCAAAATCGCCTGGGGTTCTGGCTGTGTATGGCACTGCATACGCTGAGTTGGGTTTTGGGAACTTTTGAAGTGTATGCGATTCTCAGCCTGTTGGGGCAGCCACAATCTTTTTTGACAGCTTTTTTGCTCACGTCTTTGTCGTTGATTATAAATACGGCGTTTTTCTTTATTCCATCTGGTGTCGGCGTTTTTGAGAGCGGGCATGTATTTCTTTTTCAATTGTTGGGGTTGACGCCAGAATTGGGATTGGGCGTTGCATTGATCCGGCGTATCAGGAAAATTTTCTGGGTGTTTTTTGGATTTGTTTTGATGGCGGTGCGCTTGCGGGAGCGTTCTATGGCGTCGAGCACTGATGGGTTGGCCATGCCGT
>JAPOXY010000089.1 GCA_026706845.1 Gemmatimonadota bacterium | reverse complement strand
CCAAACGGACCGACCAACGAGGTTTTGGTCAACGAACACCTCGCAAAGCGATTCGAATGGGCGCACGCACCTGGTCAGACATTTCCATTTCAAGTGGGACAAGTTGAGCACCCCCAGGTCGTAGGCGTCGTTCCTGATTTTTATTTTCAAAATACTTTGCCCCCTATGGGACCACTGGTCATTCACAAAGACCCCGAAACCGCGATTCGGGCTATTCTGGTGCGCCTCCAACCGGATATGGCAACGGAAACCGAAACAAGATTGAAGCACCTCTGGTCCGAAGTTGCGCCAAGTATTACACCGCAGTTCGGTCTTTTGCAGGATGACCTTGTAAATTCCATTCGAGATCCTCGAAAAATGTATCAATCCATCGGCTATACGGCCTCGCTCATGGCGATTGTAGTCGCCTGTGTGGGATTGATCGGGCTTGCCATGCACATGCTGTCCCGCCGCACAAAAGAAGTTGGCGTTCGCAAAGTTCTGGGAGCTTCTGCACACGCCCTCTTTGTCTTACTATCCTTACCCATAGTCCGTCTTGCTGTCATTGGGTGTATCATTGGAACCTCCATGTCCTTTTTTGCGATGCGTGCGTATTTGCAACGCTTTCCATTTCAAACACCACTGGAGCCAATGCACTTTGCAGGACCAGCGATAGGCTGTATCGCCCTGGCACTTGTGGCAATTTCATATCACACCACACGCATTGTGCGAACAGACCCTGTGAAAGAGTTGCGATATGAGTGAGCTATTTCGTTGTGACAGTCCCTTGAATAACAGTAAATTTTTAAGGGGACCGGTCACCCAGTCCCCTTTTTTGAAATATGCGAAAATGCAATGGCGTTCTGTTGTCTGTGGTAATGAGCAATCCTATCGTAAGAATCTCTCTTACAGATTGCGTCCCGTGAGTTTTGCAAGCTCCTCAAATATTGTGTTCAAAACCTGAGTACTCACATTCCCAATGCGTTCCTGAAGGCGACGTCGGTCAATCGCCCTCAGTTGAAATACGAGTGCCACCGATTCGTGTTGCAACCCATTTTCTGGTGTGGGACGAATGAATGTCGTACCAGCAAAACGGGTTGCTGACCTTACTGTCGTCAGAGGTATCACAAGTACAACAGGTAAGCCGTCACCATAGTTGTCATCTTGTAAAACCACGGCGGGACGACGCCCGCGTTGCTCATGGCCATTGGCGGAGGGCAGATCGACCCAATGAATGTCCCCAACATTCACCGCTCTTCTGCCTCCCATTGATCAATCAGTGTCCATGCCTCATCGCTCGCCTTGTCCCACTGGTCTAATTCGGACTTGAGTTCAGGCGTCATATCCACAGGACGAATGAGAATATCTACATAGATGCCATTGGGCAAGGGGGTATTGCTCTGGGGCACAACCACACCGTCTTTGATAATCCCTGGGATTGTCCAACGCTCGGTTTTCATAAAAAAGGCTCCAACACGCAATGCGAATTTTTTTTGATTCTCGTGATTTTAAATATCGTGAATTTCTAGTAGTTTTGCAATTCTGTATTTCTATGAGGTATAAAATGTTCAAAGCCAGTGTTGAAATGTCTTTATTCGGTAGCTACCTGAAAACGGCGATCCGCAACCTCGCCAGACACCGCATCTACTCTGCCATCAACATCATCGGCATTTCCATTGGCCTCGCCTTCTGCATCCTCACCTTTCTCTTTGTCCACCACGAATGGACCTACGACACCTTTCATGAAAAGGCCGACCGCATCTATCGGATTACAGCAAAAGAAAAAGGTCCTTTTGGTGATCGTATGATTGGTGGGGTACCACACTCTCTCGGTCCTGCAATCAGCGAAACATTCCCCAACATACAGACTGTTCGTTTCAGCAATGACAGCGGGGATATTAGTATAGAAGATCGCTCTTTTCGACCGCTCCTGGGTTTTGTTGATCCCAACTTCCTCGACATTTTTTCTTTCCCACTCATTCATGGCGACCCTGCGAATGCCCTTAAAGACAAATATTCTGCACTGATTACAGAAAAAGCAGCACAGAAGTATTTCAACAAAGCCAACCCGGTCGGAGAACCACTTCCAATTCAGCGGGAAAAGGAAATTCACAACTACACCATCACGGGCATCCTAAAAGACGTACCCAAAAACTCCACGCTTGAATTTGAAGTGCTACTGCCTTATGAACAACTGGAAGCTGAGATAGAAGCTATGCAGAGGCAGTATAACTACACCTCTTTACAGGATACGTATATACTACTACTCCCGGATGTACACCCCAATAGTATTGAACAACAATCTACCAAATGGATCAAAAACTGGTGGGCCGAAAGCAGAGGCGAAGAGAGACAACTTAAACTCCTCCCTATCACCCAGATGCACTTCAACCAGAACTTATGGGAATACAGCATCAGTAATCCAGTTTACTCATACATATTATCGGGCATTGCAATCCTCGTCCTGTTTATCGCCTGCGTCAACTTCACGACCCTGACCCTCGGACGGCAGGCAACGCGGGCGCGAGAAGTCGGTTTGCGAAAAGTGGTTGGTGCAAAGTGCTCGCAGATTGCAAACCAATTTATCGGGGAATCACTCTTACTCATCCTCATCGCGCTTATCGCTGGCATTGCCATAGCAGAACTCGCATTGCCAACGTTCAACAACTTAGTCGGACTAACCCTGGTCGGAAAATCCCTGTCCATGAGCGATGGCCTCAATCTCATAACACTCGCCTTTCTCATTCTGCTTGTCATCCTCGTCGGCATCACAGCAGGTGGGTATCCCGCCTTTATCTTATCCCGATTGCAGCCGACCCAAATCATAGCGAGCCGTTTGCAAATGAAAACCGGCAATCGTTTTGGCAATGTATTGATCATTTTTCAATTTGCCCTGTCCATATTTCTCATCATCACCACCCTGATGATGGGCAAACAACTCACATTTTTGCGAACCCAACCTTTGGGGTATCAAACCGAAAACATTATTACTATATCGACCTATCCTCTGGAAGAAGAAAGCAAAACCTTACCAACTGTTTTTCGGGATGCCCTACAGTCTCACCATGCAGTAGTCAGCGCGACCTGGATGGATTACAGTCTAACCAATAACACCGGGCGTAGTATGAGCTATCGAAGTTATAAAGGAAGTCCAGAGTACCGCGTTGAAAACATTGGAATTGATTACGACTTTTTCAAAACACTCGGCATAAAACTCGTTGCGGGTCGAGAATTCTTCAGAGAATTTCCATCCGATGAAAAAAAATCGATCATTGTCAACGAAGCATTCGTCGAAAAATTCGGCATAGAAGATCCAATTGGCAAAACAATCCAATATGGCGCATACAACAAGGCTATCATCGGCGTTGTTCGCAACTTCCACTTTCTTTCCCTGCACCACAAAATAGAACCCGCTACTATGATCCTCCAGGCATGGACTAACAAATTGTATGTTCGCATCCGTCCCGAGGATATGCCTGGCACAATTGCGTTCATGAAAGAACAGTGGGAAAAAGTCGCACCTCATCACGCATTCAGATTTTCATTTCTCGATGAAAACATAGACAGACAATACAAAAAAGAAGAACGCTGGAATCTCATGATCCAATACGCCACCGGATTCGCCATCTTCATCGCTGCACTCGGCGCATTTGGACTGGCGGCTCTCGCCACAACCAGACGCACCAAAGAAATCGGCATCCGCAAAGTCTTAGGCGCATCCCAAAAGCAAATCTTATCCCTGCTCTCACGAGAATTTGTCCTCTACATCGTCCTATCGAGCCTCATCGCATTCCCCATCGCCTATTACGCGACCAATAAATGGTTACAAACCTTCGCCTACCGCACTGAATTGGGTATTGGCATATTCTTACTCGGCAGCATAGCCATGTTCCTCGTCGTACTCACAACCGTCACCACCCAGACCCTCAAAGCCGCACGCGCAAACCCGGCTGATTCGTTGAGAGATGAATAGTGATTAATGAGAGGAAATTCTCATGATTAAAAATTATCTAACCGTTGCGATCCGAAATTTGATGCGGCACAAATTGTACACATCCATCAATGTATTGGGACTTGCTATCGGATTGGCGTGTGGCATTCTGATCCTGTTGTACATCCAGCAGGAATTTGCAGCAGATCGTTTTCACACCCTGGGCGACCGCATTTACAAAGTAATTCGAGAACAACGCGGCAGCACACGAACAACTTATGGCATCGGTACATCAGGTACACTCGGTCCTGTGCTGAAAGAAACATTTCCCGAAGTAGAAACAACCGTGCGTATCTGGTGGGGTGGCGTATCTGCACAATACGGCGAACGCCAGGGTCGATACTCCTTTGCACTGGTAGATGACAACTTTTTGGACGTATTTGATTTTCCCCTCGTAAAAGGCGACTTAGAAACCGCGTTTCGCACGCCCTACTCTGTGGTCATTACCGACGACATGGCGCAACACTTGTTTGGCGATACGGACCCAATGGGCAAAACATTTTCAATCGACGACAACAGTTTCCCTGGCGAGTACACAGTTACCGGCATTGTAAAAGAGCCTCATCTCTCGCCAGAACTTTATTTTCAAATACTCTCAACCACAATACCCCCTGTAGAAGAGACGCAACGGGCGTGGACGATGTGGCGGCCTTTGCTATCGTGGCGTCCAGTAAACACATACGTACTATTAAAAGCAGGGCAAAACGCAGAAACTCTCCAGGCGAAAATGCAGTCGTTGATCGTGCAGTATATGGGGGATGAAGTTGCAGCAAAAAACGCCTATCATCTGCAACCGCTGCACCGCGTGTACCTGTATGGTAAATCCGATTTTGACCCGGCTGCCGACAGCCCCATACAACAAATTTACCTGTTGGCGGCTATTGGAATGATCGTGGTGGTCATTGCCTGCGTGAACTTTACAAATCTGGCGACTGCTCGCGCTGTCACCCGCAAGCGCGAAGTCGGCGTGCGAAAAGTCGTTGGCGCGCATCGTCCACAATTGATGGTCCAATTTTTAACTGAATCCCTGCTTTTAACCTGTTCTGCCCTGCTGATTGCCCTGGCACTGGTCGAGCTATGCCTGCCCTTATTCAACCAATTTGTGCGCGGCAACTTACACCTCAACGCAGCTACAGTGATAACATGCACACCAGCGGTACTGGCATTCACATTGTTGGTCGGATTACTGGCGGGATGGTATCCGGCATTTTTCCTCTCATCCTTTAGTCCGGTCACAGTGCTAAAAAGCAGTGCATCGTCCTTCTCCGGTTCTGCATGGTTGAAGAAAGGACTCGTGATTTTTCAATTTGGCATGTCCATCTTGCTGGTGATCTGCACCCTGATCGTTTATCAACAACTGCGATTTATAGACACTAAGGACATGGGTTTTGCACGCGATCACATTGTGAGTTTACCGATCTTTGCTCACGACCGTGAGCATGAACTTGACCCACAAATGCGCCTTTCAGCACGCCATCAGATGGTCAAACAGGTCTTTCTCGAACACCCCAATATCCTCAGCGCGTCGGCACTGCGATACGACATCTCGGGATACGGCGGACGACCGCGCTTAATCTGGCCCGATAGAGACCGCACAAAAGAACGGACAATTCGCATGAACGAAGTCGATGATTCGTACTTTGAAACATTTGACATTCCCGTGCTTCGCGGTCGCGCCTTTTCAGCAGATGTTGCCAGCGATACCTCTCAGGCGATTATCTTGAATGAAACAGCCGTACGCCTGCTCGGCTGGGAGGATAATCCGATTGGCAAACAGATCGAGTGGCAGGCATTGATAAATCCAACTCTGACCGTAATTGGCGTTGTAAAAGACTACCACAGCTTGACGCTCCGAGAAGAAATAGCCCCCATGGGATTTGTGGCCCGCTGGAAGCTATTTTCCTCGCTGGCCCTGCGCATCCGACCAGAAAACACCGCGCAAACCCTGTCCTTTCTCGAAACACAGTGGAAACGCTTTGTCCCAGACGCGCCCTTTGAATATTACTTTTTGGATGAAATCATACAGTGGTACTATTTTGACGAGCAACTCACCGGCAAAATGCTCGGGGTATTTTCACTGCTGGCAATTTTTGTAGCCTGTTTGGGACTATTCGGACTGGCGGCATTTATGGTTCAATCTCGCACCAAAGAAATCGGCATCCGCAAGGTACTGGGCGCATCCACACCGCATCTGGTGATGCTACTCTCCCGCGAATTTATATTCCTCATTCTGCTTGCCAATCTCATCGCCTGGCCAATCGCCTACTATCTGATGCGCGACTGGCTCTCCGGTTTTGCCTATCAGACAGACCTGAATGTCTTGCCATTTGTTGCAAGTGCGATAATGGCACTGCTCATCACCTTTGGAACCGTGAGCATGCAAGCCATTCGGGCTGCGCGATCCAATCCCATTGATGCGTTGCGATATGAGTGAGCTATTGCTATGAATAATCCAAGCCAACCCAAGCCCATTCCAGTATTCAGGGCAGATCGCCTCGGAACCTTCAAACAATTCCTGAATCTGATCTGGTTATTGCGCCTCGTCATGAAAGTGGCTCCGGCTCCGGCTCTCTTATGGGCGTTTACGTCCCTCATTCGCAGCCTCGTACTGCCCATCAACCTGTGGATTACCAAATATCTGGTCGATGCTGTGGTCGATGTGGTTCGGGCTGATGGATCTCTGAACCCGGTATTTACCTATCTAACTTTCCTTCTCGCGGGACTTTTTATTCAGCGATTGGTAGGATGGATAGATCCCTGGTTGAGCGGCAAATTCCAACAAGCCGCAGGTCGGGAACTGACCCGCCTCGTCATAGTCAAAGCCCCTCGCCTCTCATTAGAACAATTCGAGCACACGGGCTATTACGACGAACTCACGCGCGCCATGTCTCAAACCGAACAAAAAGGACCTGATATTTTAGACCAGGTCATGAGCGTCGTGCGCAACCTCTCCAGCTTCATCGGATATGGTGCTGTTCTCTGGGTCATCCACCCATTTATCCTGATGGGCGTAGTAGGGCTTACAGGGGTGTCTATCTGGATAGCCATGAAAGGCGGTCAAGATGTCTGGTCTGTCTTGAGTCGCCAAACATTTAAGCGGCGTTTGGCAGATTATTACGGCGCCATAATAGTTGACCGCAATACAGCCAAAGAGGCACGCCTCTATGATTTGAAACAGTATTTGATCGACAGATGGACAAAACTCTATTGGGACTCCAGAAATGAGTTGCGCCGTGAGGCCATCCGGGTAGATCTCAAACAATTTGGGACGTATGGCATCAGCGTCCTGGCAAGTATAGGTGCCTTATACTATATTGCCGTCAGTCCGTCTGTAGATGCATCTCCCGGTCTCTATACGATTTTTTTTCAAGCGGTTTCGGGCATACTCGACCCCATGTATCTGATCGTTTTGGCACTTCGCCAACTGGGAGAATCATCGGGTTATGCGTCAGACCTTCGCCATTTTCTCGACCTGCCCGAATACAGTGCCCCATCTGCTGACCCAACAAAAAATACCAGACCATTTCCCAAACCCTTGCGCCAGGGCATCGTCGTAAAAAATGTGACCTATACCTACCCCGGAAGCGAAACCCCTGCGCTCCACAATTTGAATCTCGAAATCAACGCTGGCGAAAAAGTCGCCATTGTCGGCGAAAATGGATCGGGTAAAACCACCTTTGTCCGCCTGTTATTGGGCCTCTATCGCCCCGATTCAGGCGCGATTTTAGCCGATGGTATTGATTATCAGGACATAGAACCCCACCTGCTCTATCATTCGTACTCAGCCGTAATGCAATCTTATGTCCGCTACCATCTTTCCCTCGCCGAAAATATCGCCCTATCCCAGATCCAAACCGAAGAACAGAAGCACGCTGTCCATCGCGCCGCTGTTCAAGTGGGTGCGGATATAACCGACTCTTTGCCTCAGGGATACGACACACTCATCGGTCCCGAAATAGGCGGTGTCGATCTATCGGGAGGGCAGTGGCAGCGCGTGGCACTCGCAAGAGCCTTTTTCCGAAATTCTGAAATACTCGTCCTCGACGAACCCACTGCCGCCCTGGACCCAATGGCCGAACTCGCAATTTTTGAACGCTTTCGAGAACTCGCTGCTGGACGCACCGCACTGATGATCGCCCACCGACTCGGCATAGCGCGTTTGGCAGACCGCATCCTCGTCTTTCGCGGAGGAACCGTTATAGAAGAAGGCACGCACGATCAGCTATTGCGCGAAGGTGGAGAGTACGCAGAGCTATTTGAATCTCAAGCGAGGTGGTACCGATGAGCCAGGAAAAATCATCCCAACGCACAAACCTGTGGCGCCCTATTGTCGCTATGGTATTCGAACTCTGGCGTGCCCATCCCCTTGCTTTTGTCGTTTTAATCGCCACCACAGTAATACCGGGATTTTCTTACATTGCCTATACCTTGGCTACGCGGGGGCTGATCAATGCCCTCGTCGAATCCCCCACCCCCAGTGCCTGGGATATCCCAACCTATATGCTCCTCTACATCGCAGCCATTTTGGTTGAAATGACCATGAATATGCTGCGTCCGATCATCATGGTCTATCTCCGCGACCACGCGACACATCACATACAATCGCGCATTTATGAACAAGCCTCCAACGCGCCGCTCATCCGGTTTGAAGACAGTGCGTTTTACGACTGCCTCCGACGAGCGAACAACAATTTGGGCGACCGCCTCACAGAATTGCTCAATGGCATGCTCCTTCCCCTCTGGCAGTTTTCCATTGCCGCTTCAATTGCCGGCACCTTGTTTGTCGTGCATCCGTGGATCATTCCACTTATGGCACTTGGAATCATCCCCTCTCTTCTCCTGCAATCAAAACGCGCCCGCCTGGTGTACGATGTGCAAAGAAAACACACATTGACCGACAGACTGCGACATTATTACCAGGAATTGCTCACAGATAGACAGGCTGCGGCTGAAGTGCGCCTCTTTGATTTATCGAAATTTTTGCACAACCGTTGGACGCATTCATGGCGAACGCGCGAAAAAGACGTCTTAAACGTCTATAAACGCGACGCGGGCTATCATGCATTTGGAGGATTTTGGGAATGGCTGAGCTATGCCGGTGCGCTATCTCTAATTATCTATTCCGTTGTCATGGGACAAGCCACAATTGGCGACTTGGCCGTGGTGATCAGTTATGCGACGCGTTTCCAAAATTTTTTACAGGGCACCGTCCAGAGCGTTGGCAATATACTCGAACACTCGGAATTTCTGGGCGATGCGTTCGAGTTCTTCGCGCTTGCGAAAGAGCAAGAAAAAGAGCCAACCGAGAAGATCAGTGCGCCCCACATTGAACAGGCATCCGACACAAAACGGGGACTCGCCATCACTGCCCGGGATATTACTTTCACCTATCCATCGAGAACTGATCCCGTAGTTAAAAATGTGACCTTACAAATTCAAGCCGGAGAGAAAATCGCAATCGTGGGAGAAAATGGAGCCGGCAAAACAACACTGGTAAAGCTACTCATCGGATTATACGCGCCTGACTCGGGCGAAATTTATATGGTAGATGGAGATATAGATAAACGACCACCCGAAGAAGTGCAAAGTCGTGTCGCAGCGGTTTTTCAGGACTATGCAAAATTCGATCTGAAACTCAGAGAAAATATCGGATTCGGACAGTTGGACGCCATGTCCGACAACACCAGACTCCACGCTGCTGCACATCGAGCGGACATCCTCGATATTCACGCGGACCTGAGCGATGGATGGGATGGATATCTCGGAAGAAAATTTGGAGACCGCGACCTATCTGGCGGACAGTGGCAAAAAGTAGCACTGGGAAGAGCCTATCTCAAAGATGCGGATCTGGTCGTACTCGATGAACCGACATCGGCATTAGACCCCAAAGCAGAACTCGCCCTGTTTGAGCGATTTGTAGATCTGACAGAGAACCGCACAGCACTCATGATATCTCACCGCCTGGGTGCTGCCCGATTGGCCGACCGCGTCATAGTGATGAAGGATGGTCAAATCATCGAAACCGGATCTCATGAAGAATTGCTGAAATTCAACGGCGAATATGCCAGACTATTTTCTGCCCAAGCACAATGGTATCAATAAATTTTTAAGAGAGCTATTCATGATCAAAAATTATCTAACCGTTGCGATCCGCAACATCGCCAGAAACAAAACATTCTCTGCCATCAACATTGTTGGGCTGGCTATTGGCTTGGCCAGTTGTATTCTCATTCTGTTATTTGTGCAACGTGGGTTTCGCGTGAATCGATCTCACGAAAAAGCAGATCGTATTTACAGGGTTATTCAGGAGACACATAGAGAAGACAAAACGCTCTCCTGGAGTTCTGGCACGTCTGGTGCGCTTGGTCCAGCTTTAAAATCAGAATTTCCTGAGGTTCAAGAAGGCGTTCGAATTCTGAGACGCGCATCTATTTTAGAAGGCAATGGCAAGACATTTACACAAACCGTTTCTCTTGTGGACAAGAGCCTGTTTGACGTTTTCACTTTTCCCTTTCTCAAAGGCGATCGACAAACCGCTTTGCGAGATCCTAAAAGTATTGTACTCACAGAAAGCACTGCGAAACAATTCTTCGACAACGCCGATCCGATGGGGCAAATCATCACGATTTATAACAGACAATTTCGGGGTGATTATTTGGTGACCGGGATATTGAAAGACCTTCCCCGCGAAACCACGCTAAGGTTCGACGTGCTGGTGATAGACCCAAATCGCTCTGCCTCTACCCGAAGGTATTGGGAAGAATGGGCGCAGACAGATAATATTCGGCCCGTAGAAAATTATGTTTTACTTCCTGAAAGTTATGATCCTAAAATTTTGGAAAGAAAGCTACACGACTTTGCTTCACGCCACCTTGAGCCAGAAGAGGCAAAAATTACAACATATCATCTTCAACCATTCGTACGTATATATCTCTATTCTTATACCGACTATGGCGTGTGGTGGGATGGTATTGGCACGATTTACTCGCTTTCAGCGATTGCTGCTTTTGTGCTCCTTCTCGCCTGCATTAACTTCGCCAACTTATCCACTGCGCGATCTGCCGAGCGCGCCAAAGAAGTAGGACTGCGCAAAGTGGTAGGTGCTCATCGATTACAACTCATATGCCAATTTCTTGGCGAAGCCCTCTTAATGGCAAGTGCGGCCCTGCTTGTTGCCCTTGGGCTGGTAGAATTGTTAATGCCCTCCTTTAATGACCTGATCCGAGGCGAAATAAAATTGACATCAGAGTCCTTTATACATTTGCTCCCGAGTTTAATCTGCATCACGCTTTTAACTGGCTTACTGGCAGGCAGTTATCCAGCCTTTTTCCTGTCAACCTATCAACCTGTCGAAACCTTGAAAAGGGTCTTCAAAACTGGCGGCAGCGGTGCCTGGCTGCGCAAAGGACTGGTGGTTTTTCAGTTCTCCATTCCCGTGGACGCCCTGCGATATGAATAAGCTACGTCAGGTGTGACTTTATCAACTGATATGGGAAACCGATGGTCTAAGACCAAACACAACTTGCAGCTTGTAAAAAAAAGGCTATATTCACCATAATGACTGCACATTTTCTGAGTGGAGAAAAAGCAATGCCAAAAGTAGAACTGGAATACCTGGGTGATGATCTTGTCATCTCTAAACAAACCGCAGAGCAAGAATTGGGACTCCATCCAGGAGATCGTATTGAAATCAGACCCAAAGCCGATTTTGAACCTGAAGTACAATCCTTCAAAAAATCCAGGCTTCTCACTGAATCTCTCGAAAACCTCCGAGAAGCTTTCAAACCCTCGGATCTGGACGATTGGGAGACTCAAAGAAATCACCTGTGGTCAAAATGGCAACTTCCCACATGATAGTTGATACCGATATCATCATTGACTTCTTAAGACGCCAGTCAGAAGTCTTGCACCAGGTTGCAAGCCAATATCGCTGCCATATAACAGCCATTTCGCTCTTTGAATTGCAGATCGGGGCAATCCGATCAGAACAACAAAAACAGCGATTTTCTCAAGTACTCTCGCATTTTTCTATTCTACCATTCGACGCCAACGCTGCGCACCATGCATCGACACTTGGTCGTCAGCTTCAGCAATCAGGGCAAATGATTGGCCTACCCGATACAATGATTGCAGGTATTTGCCTCTCCCAAGACCTTCCACTGCTCACCCGCAATACCCGACACTATACAAGAGTAGCGGGCCTTCAGATTTTTACGCCAGACAATTTGCCCCTCACCTGAGCATACTAAAAATACACCCACCGGACGCGAGAAGGCACTTTGTAAAATTGAACAAATTAGTGCATTGCGAACGCATCTGGGTATTCCAGCGGATTTACTAATAGAGATTGATGCCGAATGAACTTTCGAGAAGTAGTACCCTCTGGAGGCCTGAGACGAGTCTGCATTGGTGGAAGGGCGGCTGATGGAGGTGAACTGGGCTTGCGGGACAGCGGAGTTGCACTACATCCCACAATGGATCGTGCCATTGCGTTTCGATCCAGCACTGAACGACGACATGCGTCGGCTGGCGACACAGTATGTCGAGATCAGAGGCCGCGGCCGCTTCAACGACAATGACGAATGGAATGTTATTTATGTAGAACAGATAACCAGCACGCGGTCATGGTCAGAGCCATTTGACCTCGAGGCATTTCGCAATGATCCCAATCCGAAGATTTTCGATCCTGATAAAGTCGTCGCCATTGACTTGACAGAAGAAGAGTGGGAGGCTTTCCATCGTGTGATATGTGAAGGACGGAATGTCTAATGCTTTCAAACGACCACGACTTCTCCGACATTCCCGACCTGGAACTCATCCAAGCACCGGCACCACAATCAGATCAGTTACAGGAATAACGAATTATGAAACTACATGTCGATAAGGAAGCCAACGCGTTCTATCTGCGCCTTGACGACTCTGCTATCGTCGAATCAGAAGAGGTCTCGCCGGGTATGGTGCTTGATTACAATGCATCAAATGAAGTAGTAGGTGTATCTATGAATCAGTTTGCGATTTCTGCTTTTGTGCGTGAAATAGCCGAACTCGAAACCACAGCCTTCTTTCAAAATCAATATGCAGGAAAAAACAAACGAGAAATTCTGGAGGCATTTGACGCTGTTATGAGCAAACAAACCCCCAAACAAACACCTCCTGATTGGGACCAATTGGATAGATGAGTGAGCTATTTCTATTTCATGACCTCGTCAATGGGCGAATCTATACTTGATTTTTCGACATCATCCAGTCCCAAAAAAATAGGGTAGAATGACCGAATAAAATCTCCACGGCTACCATCGGTATTGGTACTGCGATACAACACGAGATTGTAAGTCGTCCCATTGATCGTTATCCGGCGTTTGTCACTGATTTTGCCACGCACACTCTCGAAAAAGACGACTGTAGCCATAGCCACTTCACATTCGGGACTCGACCCGACAAAGAACCCACTCTTCCTCTTAAACAATTTCGCGATAGGTTCGCCCAGAGTATCCAACACGGTATAAATCATCTGCAGAGTGACTATATTGGGATTCAGGGTTCCTTGTGAGTCGTAATTATAACCATGGAAATTGACACGTTTATTATTCTCGTCGAGGTAGAACTTAACCCAGGAATGGTATCCCGAAACGTCACCAAAAATCTCGCGTTTATTGTCCTGCCGTAGTTTGTATTTCCCCTCTCCAACAAAGACGTGCTCAAACCCAGAACAGAAATCTATTGTCCCGCGATTGGTGTACAATTCAAACCACAGGCGATGGAGTACCTGACGAAACAGTGCCTCCGACAAATTTTCTCTAAAAGTCTGGTTAATGTAGTTTCGGGCGATCTGCATGGGCCGAGTTTGGAGAATCTGCGATAGAAAATACTGTTGCTCGGCCTCTTCTTCTTCTGTGGTAAACTCGGAATCTACAGTGCGGATGGCATAGTTATCCAATAGCCTCATGAAGCTGGCATAAGTTCGGTTGGGATCGAACAACTTACTTTCATTCACCTTATGGAACAAAGGACGCATAGCCAAATCGATAGTCCGTTCTCCCGATGCCTTCACCTGTTCGTCCAACAGGATGTCAGCCTCTGGATCTTCCCATTCTCCTGTCTTTGTGCGCCGACTCACAGAGAGTAGGTTCTCGTCACTATCCCAAATGCGTTGAAAGACATCATCCTTCGTCAAGTCAACAGGCAGTGTTGACAGAGATTCTTGAGACGGCACCGGCAAAGCAATAATGAAAGGTGCCAACAGTCCGAGAAATATTGAGCGAAACATGGTTTTCTCCTCTGGGTTATTGTCGATGCCAGGACGGTTATACCTCGGAAACCACACCGGGATACCGATTTTCAATCCACCAATCCGCATGTGGCATCCCACTCTCTCGCGTTTTTCTCACCAGCAAATCGATATATATCAGCACGCGGCGTAACTCGATACGAAGGCTCCTATTCTCCCACGCAATAACGCCATATTCTGCCCAGGGAGGATATCCCCTATCGTGTGAATCATCCAATGGACCTCGAAGAATCCGGCGTATCCGATCCTGTGCGGGAACAGGCGCACCCACACTTCCGGGATTGACAATCGTGCAATCTCCGTAATAACGGACCATCTGCGTATGCGTATGCCCCCCAGCCAATACCATCGCGTGATAACCAGACAGCAGGCGTTCCATCTCCTCACCTGGCGTATGAGAAGCGATTCCATCTTCATTAGATCGTGGAGAACCGTGATAGCAAAGAAGATTGGTATTCGTATCAAGCGGTACCTCAACCGTTGCCTGGAATGTCCGCATGTAGTCGAGATCATCAGGTGAAAGTTTACGGACACCCCAGAATCGAACTTCATTTCCTCGCCTGGCGTTCTTGCTCTTTCCCATACCAGGACGTGGATCAAGACACCACACGTCCATATTCCCCATAACAACAGAACCATTCAGAGATTTCAAACGAGCAATAACCTCACATGGTTGGGGACCGTCAGAGATGGTATCACCCAGACACACAATGTGATCAATGGATTCTGTTTTGAGATCGTTCAAAACAGCTTCTAAAGCCACTGCATTTCCGTGAATATCAGAGATGACGGCGATTCGCATATTCATACCTCCTTGTAGTGAGAGAGCTTCAAAGGAATTTTTGTGCATCAATGGCCCTGAAAACAAAAAAAGCGCGGACAATCTACCATAGGAGATGTATCTCTCCTATAGCAGCTCCCCCGCGCCATTAATTCAGTTGACGCAAATCTGCTATTCATCTACACCAATGGTACGCTATAGAGCATCAGAAAGCAAGTCCTTTGGAATATTAGCCATTCTCGCCCTGAAAGCCCCGTATCCAGCACGTCCATTGAACCGTTCACCAGCCTGTTAAACCGCTTATCATCTTTTGCTTCTTAAAACGCAATTGATGCCTACCTTTTGATTGAGAAAATTACTCACCATCAAAAGGAGGATATCATGTCAAAATGGAAACACGTCATATTGCAAATCAGTGCGATCTGTCTCGCACTTCTAATACCGATTCCCGCATCTGCCCAGACAGATAATCTACAGCCTTTCAAAGTACAAATAACGGGATCTGGACATCCGATGATCTTAATTCCCGGCTTAAGTAGCTCTGGAGACGTTTGGCGCGAAACAGTCAGCCGATACCAGAACAGCTTTGAATGCCATGTCTTTACACTGGCGGGATTTGCCGGACAACCCCCCGTGCAAACAGACCATTATTTGCAAACCATGAGAGACGCGCTTATTGCATATATCCAGGAAAACGATCTGAAAAAACCAATCCTTGCGGGACACAGTTTGGGCGGTTTTCTATCTTTGTGGGTTGCTGCAAGCATACCCGAAAGCGTGGGATCGCTTATTATTGTCGATGCCGTGCCCTTTTTACCCGCATTACAAAACCCGGCAGCAACAGTTGAATTTATGCGTGCGCCAGCAGAACAAACACGCGCCTGGATACGCTCTCAAACGCCTGAACAAAGAGAAAAAGCAACGCCATCTATGCTCAAAATGATGATCACAGACCCCGCAAAAATAGATACGGCTGTCGTGTGGAGTCTATCTTCGGACCCAAACACCGTTGCACAAGCAATGTACGAAATATTTTTGACAGACCTGCGAACCGAAATTAAAAAAATACAAACACCTGTTCTGGTATTGGGAGCCTGGGTCTCGGGTCAATCTCAGGGCGCAACGCGAGAAAGCTCACTGGCCGCGTATCAAAAACAGTATGATCAGGTTGAGAAATGCGAAATATGGATGACGGACACGGGCAAACACTTTATTATGTGGGACGACCCAGAGGGCTACTTTACGACCATTGATGCGTTCCTCGCTCGCAAGACAATCACCCCCCCTGTTCCCAGATGAGCAATATGTCCGAGATCAAAAACCACAACAAAGCGTATTGGACCTGTCAGATTTTGGGATGGGGAATATACGGCTTGCTCAACACAGTTTTCCTATCTGCTTTTCAGACCATTACGGCACAAAATTTGGGAATCACCGTTTTTGGAAGTGTCCAGCTTTTGTTGTGGACACACCTGCTCAGAATCATATTCAAAAAACGGCATTGGGTCACACTGCCTTTGTGGAAACTGTTTATCAGAGTACTGATAGCCGATCTTGTCATTGCGGTTATCAGCCAGAGCATTCAGATCTTTGGTTATCTTTATATAGACGAGACGCTTACGATTGAACAATTCCGTTGGAAATTGTATGGCATCCAAATACTCAACACGAACTTTATCCTCTGGATATGGTCGCTGTTATATGTCGTGTTCCACATGTTTGACATAACCAAACGCGGAGAACGCGAAAAATGGGAATTACAAACAGCGGTTCAAGAAGCCGAATTGATGGCCCTAAAAGCCCAGATAAATCCCCATTTTCTTTTTAACAGCCTCAACAATATCCGTGCACTGGTCATTGAAAACCCCGCACGAGCACGGGACATGATCTCAAAACTGTCTGAACTATTTCGATACGCGCTACAGGTCAGCAGCACCAGAAGTGTGTTGTTAAAAGAGGAATTGGCAATTGTGAAAAACTATCTCCAACTCGAAGCCACCCAGTTGGAAGACAGGTTGCGCTATCAATTTGACATCGCGCCAGAAACACGACAAGTCGAAATTCCCCCGATGACCATACAGACCCTGGTCGAAAACGCTATTCGACACGGCATTGCACAGCATCCCGATGGTGGCGAAATCTCAATTCGGACAACCCTTCAGCAAACTGCTATGGTGGTCTGCATTGTAAACACCGGTCAAATGAAAAACAACGCAACAAATGACGGTATTGGCCTACAAAATACCAGAGAACGTCTGCGCCTTTTATTCGGTAATACCGCGCAATTGACAGTTGAAAATACTTCTCAAAATCAGGTTTGTGCAAAGTTTCAGGTACCGCTCACTGGACAACAAACATGAATGCATTGATTGTCGATGATTCCCGACTTGCCCGTCAGGAATTAAAACACTTACTCAAAGCTTTTGAGGCCATCACTGTCGCAGGTGAAGCCGCAAATGCAGATGCCGCACGGCAGCAACTCAAAAGATTGTCTGTCGATGTGATCTTCCTCGATATTCAGATGCCCGGACAAGACGGTTTTGAATTGCTTGAAACCCTTGACCAGGTACCACAAGTGATCTTTACAACCGCCTATGACGAATATGCCATTCGGGCTTTTGAAGTAAACGCGCTCGACTACTTGCTAAAACCCATTCAGCCTGAACGCCTTGCAAGCGCGATTGAAAAACTACAAGCCCAAACCCTTTCTTCCGATAAAACTGTTGCACCGGCATTGACAGATTCGAGTCGCGTCTTTGTAAAAGACGGTGATCAGTGCTGGTTTATCACACTCTCAGACATTCAATTATTCGAAGTCTCCGGCAATTACACGCGGGTCTATTTTCAAAAATTCAAACCCCTTATTCCGCGCACCCTCAACCACCTTGAAAAGCGTTTGGACAAACGCGTATTTTTTCGCGCCAATCGCCAACAAATTATCAATTTACAGTATATCGAAAAAATTGAGCCATGGTTTCAAGGCAGCCTGAAAGTATTTTTGAAAGGGGGCTATGAAATAGAAATTTCCCGACGTCAGACACAAAAATTCCGAGATCTCATGAGTCTTTAATCTGTGCGACCAAAGGGGCAGTGATGAAATTTAAAGCAGTAATTTTCGACTTGTTTGGGACTCTTGTCGATAATTTTAGCAAAAAAAAGCACGACAAAGTACATGCATTGATGGCCGAAACGTTGTCGGTGCCATATAAAGCGTTTAGACAAGCATTCGGCTCTTCTTTTTCTGACCTATGTATTGGGAAATTCAGGTCAATAGAAGAAATTATCGCTGTATGTTGCGCTCAAATTGGTCTATCTCCCAGTGACTGCAAAATCAACACTGCCGCACAATATCGATACGACTTCACAATGAGGACACTCAAACCAAAAGTTGAAGTCCTGCTTGCGCTTCAAAACCTAAAAAATGATGGCTATAAAATTGGACTCATAACAAACTGCGGCCCAGATGTCCCTCTACTCTGGCACACTACCCCTTTATCAGAGCATATCGATTTACCACTCTTTTCTTGTACAGAAAAAATACAAAAGCCCGCTATTGAAATCTATAAACGGGCACATGAACAGTTGGGACTTCCGTCAAATGTCTGTGTTTATGTAGGCGATGGTAGCAGCCGGGAAATGACCGGTGCTAAAGAAATCGGTTTCTTACCCGTACTAAAGCAAGTCGATTTAGAAGATGTATATGATGACGCAAGACCAGACATAATTGGCTGGCAGGGGTTATCAATTACTGAAATTGAGGAACTGCCTGAATTACTTCCGCGCATTAATAGCCCGGATCAGAAGCAAAGGAACTAAACAGCAACGACCCGCTGATGGCCGCCTCTATCTTCCGAATGCGTAATGCGAATTTCGATATTGCGGTTCAGCCGATTCAGAAACCCAAACAGTCTCTCTACACTAAAACGGCTAAAATCACCGTTCTTTAGCCGGGATACATCGGACTGATTGATCCCAAGAATTTCTCCCGCTTTTGCCTGCGTCAGCTTCCGTCCTTCAAGAATACTATAGATTTCAAATGCGAGATCTGCCTTCAGCAACTCACGTTCAGCCTCTGATTCTGAGAAACCGATGTCCCGAAATACATTTCCAGAGCTTTGCTCAAATTTGACCTTTTCATTCATTTTTTCCCTCCATCTTGCTCACGAGAATCCCCGACCCATGTTACACTTTTTATTTTTTCATTCAAAATTGTACCTTCCCTCAATTTATGGTAAATTTACCATACTTCTATAAAGATTTCAAGGTTTTTTAGCATATAGAAAGTGTTCATTTTCGGACACCACTGTATCAAAATCGGACACTTATTGAACGGCACTCATGGCGCAAATTTTCATAACTACTTGTAAAACATAGAGAAGAATATTTTGGCACGGGAATTGCTTGCTATTTTTATAGATTCACGTTACCTGTATGGTGCAAGTCCTATCCCTACACAGGAGAAACCAAAATGTTCAGAGCACATGCTGGAATGTCTTTATTTTATAGCTATCTGAAAACAGCGATCCGCAACCTCGCCAGACACCGCATCTACTCGGCCATCAACATCATTGGCCTCGCCATCGGCCTTGCATTCTGCATTATCACCTACCTCTTTGTCCACCACGAATGGACCTACGACACCTTTCACGAAAACGCCGACCGCATCTATCGGGTTTATGTGCAGACGCCCTCCGGGATTGGAGAACACCCTCGAGCCACTGACGGCGCAGTACTGAGGGAGGCATTCCCTGAGATGCAAACGGCTCGTTCGGGGGGGGGATTTGGAAAAATTGGCACAGATGACCGCGCTTTTCAAGCCTTGTGGAGTTATGTCGATCCCAACTTCCTCGAAATCTTTTCGTTTCCAGTCATTCGTGGCGAGGCTGCTCTTCAAGACAAGTATTCCGCGCTTATAACGGAAAGAATTGCTCAAAAGTATTTCAAAGACGCCAATGCGATTGGCGAGGTACTTCCTATCCAGCATTTCAATCCCATACTGCGCAAAGACGAAATTAAAAATTACACCGTCACGGGCATTCTAAAAAATGTGCCCAAAAACTCTACGCTTCAATTTGACATACTATTGCCTTTTGAACAAAGCGCGTACGCAGAGAGTAAATACGCCAGGGCGGATACGTATATGCTGCTCCCGCCAAATGTAAATCCCAATAGCCTTGAACAACAATTTCCCAAATGGACCAAAATCTGGTGGGGAGAAAAGAGCGAAAACCAGCTCAAACTTCAGCCACTCGCGCAAATGCACTTTGATCCAATTATCCGGACCTCGAATGTCAGCAATCCCATCTATACGTACATCTTATCGGGCATAGCCCTACTCGTGCTATTTATCGCATGTGTCAACTTCACAACCTTAACCCTCGGACGACAGGCAACCCGGGCGCGAGAAGTCGGCTTGCGAAAAGTCGTTGGCGCAGGGCGCATGCAAATCGCAAAACAGTTTATCGGCGAATCCCTCTTGCTCATCTTCATCGCACTCATCGCTGGCATCGCCATCGCAGAACTCGCCCTGCCAACATTCAATAACCTATCTTACCAATCTCTGGCCCTGACCGACGGCCTCAATTTCACAACACTCGCATTTCTCATTCTGCTGATCACCCTCGTCGGCATCACAGCGGGGGGCTATCCCGCCTTTGTGCTATCCCGATTGCAACCAACCCAGATCATAACGAGCCGATTGAGAGTCAAAACGGGCAATCGCTTTGGTAGCGTACTGGTCATCTTTCAGTTTGCCCTATCTATATTCTTCATCATCACCACCCTGATGATGGGCAAACAACTCGCTTATTTGCGAACCAAACCCCTGGGATTCCAGGCCGAACACCTCGTCTCCATTTCGACTATGGATATGGTCTTGAGACGAGGAGAATACAGAACCCTGCCCACTGTTTTTCGGGACGCGCTACAGTCTTATCCGGGGGTGGTCAGCACAACCTGGTTTAGTGGGGGCCATTTATACAGCAATATGTTCGCGCATCCGCGCCCTCCTAATATTTTTGTGAGCTATGAAGACAGTCAAGAACAACCGGTTCAAATGATGTCTATTGGCTACGACGTGTTCAAGACGCTCGACATAAAACTCGTTGCTGGTCGGGAATACTCAGAGGAATTTCCAACCGATCAAAGAAAATCGATTATCGTCAACGAAGCGCTGGTTGAAAAACTCGGTATAGAAGACCCCATTGGCAAAACGATCAAAGATATCCGAAAAGTCTCGCAGAGAAATAATCCGCGCGAAAAGCGTATTATCTCACGCTCCAAAACCATCATTGGCGTCGTTGGCAACTTTCATTTTCGCTCTTTGCATCACGAAATTGGACCTGTCATTATGACCCTCTTTACAACCGATCATTCCAGCTTGCTGGTTCGCATCCACCCCGAAAATGTACCCGGTACCATCGCATTTATGAAAGAAAAATGGGAAGAAATTGCCCCTGCTCTAACATTCAGATTTTCGTTTATCGATGAAAACATAGACAGACAATACAGAAAAGAAGAACGCTGGAACCAGATAATCCAATACGCTACGGGATTCGCCATCTTCATCGCCATACTCGGCGCATTCGGACTGGCTGCTCTCGCCACGACCAGACGCACCAAAGAAATCGGCATTCGCAAAGTCTTAGGCGCATCTCAGGCGCAAATCTTGTCCCTGCTCTCGCGGGAATTTGTCCTCTACATCGCTCTCGCAAGCCTCATCGCATTCCCCATCGCCTATTACGCGACCAATCAATGGTTACAAACCTTCGCCTACCGCACCGGGTTAGGTATTGGCACATTCTTACTCGGCAGCCTTGTCTTGTTCTTCATCGTGCTCACAACCGTCACCACCCAGACCCTCAAAGCAACCCGCGCAAACCCGGCGGATGCGTTGAGAGATGAATAGGAAATAACGACAGGAGTTCAAAATGTTTCGCAGTTATTTCATGGCTACTCTTCGCACCCTGCTGAAAAACAGGGGATTGACAGCGATTAATATCCTGGGTCTGGCAATGCTTGGGTGCAAACCCAAACCCACTTTTTTCAGCAAGACGTATGTGTGGCAGACCCAGAGATTTTCAATGTGTTCACCATTCCATTTATAAGCGGCGATCCGAACACGGCATTGACGCAGTCGGGCGCAATGGTATTGACCCAGTCCATGGCGCACAAATTCTTTCAGAACCAGAATCCAATAGGAAAAGCCCTGCAAGTAGATCATCAGGAACTGAGCGGCACCTACTTTGTAACGGGTATTGTGCGCGACTTTCCGCCCAATTCGACCTTTTATTTTGATTGCCTGACCGCCACGCCAAAGGGCAACATGGCGGACATGTGGTCTATCTGGCAACCCACGGGTGTTTGGCGTCCCTTTTTCACGTATATTCTATTGCCCGAAGGATACGACCACCGCGCACTACAGCAAAAACTACCCGATTTGATAGCGCGATACATGGGAGATGAAGTCCGCCAAACAACCCGGTACA
>JAPOXY010000088.1 GCA_026706845.1 Gemmatimonadota bacterium | reverse complement strand
CGAAGTCGATCAAGCTTTTAAGTATTATGGAACATTAATGATAGGTGCGGAGTGTGAAGATATGATTAAAACGACGACGGTCAATTTGCTAAAAGAGATGTAAAAAGTGTCTATATCTTGTATAATAACGCATTTATACCACCTGAAATTGTAGAAAATGCTTGACATATAGCGCGTATTAGTATAGATATATTTGTTGGGAGAATGTTTAGTTGTCGGTGGTTCTCTATAAGCAGGGGTTATACACACACGAAGAGCCACCACATCGCATCAAGGCATATACCGACAGTACACATAGTAAGGGGAGCCATTATCGGTACTGTTGTGGAGGCTCAATGTATCGAAACGTTTTCTATATGATGCTGGTCGTGCTTTTTCCCCTTTCGGGATACGCGCAATCAGATGTCGATATTGATTTTGACGATAACGGCGTTGTTGATCTGCAAGATCTTTTAGCTCTGACCGAAGCCTTTGGTACAAATGATGCGAAGTATGATTTGCACCCGGATGGCGTGGTTAATTTCAAAGATCTTATCATTTTTGCCAGTGCGTACAATCAGGAAGATACTTCTGAACCCGTCACCGAGGAAGCCGAGGAGCAAGAAGCCTCTGCTCAGGTCGATTTTTTTGAGCTTTTGACGCCGAATAGCCGGCCAAATGATCTGGCGATTGACTCTCGAGGGTATATATGGTTTACAGAGATGGGGGCCAATGCAATTGGCCGATTAGAGCCGCGCACAGATATGATTCGCCGATTTTCTTTGACCACGCCGGGTGCACAACCACACAGTATTGCTCTCGACAGTCAGGGGCATGTCTGGTTTTCAGAGATTGCAGCCAACCGCATTGGCCTCCTGGATCCCTTCTCAGATGATATTCAGGAGTTCACTGTTCCGACTCCGGGCAGTCGGCCAATGAGTTTGAAATTTGACGATCAATGGAAGCTCTGGTTTATCGAGAGTGGAGCCGACCGCATTGCGCGGCTGGATCCCACCACCGAGACGATAAAAGAATTTTCAATTGGTGAGGAAGATGTCACACTTGGTTCGCTTCAGATAGATGATGGTGGGCGGGTCTGGTTCGTCGATCACAAACAAAGTCAGTTGGGTATGCTCGATCCCGATACTGAAGAGATTACCACCTATTCGCTTCCAGATAGCGGTTTTGCTATTGGGCAAATGGAATTGGATTCACTGGGGAGGATGTGGTTTGCGGATATGGATTCGATAAGGCTGGGCATGTTTGATTCTATCACCAGGCAAACGCGTTATTTCCGGTTTCCCGAAAAGATGGAATCTCCACATGCTTTGCAGGTCGATTCGAATGATCGCGTGTGGGTCGGTGGACAATCGTCGGGATGGCTGACCAGTTTTAGTTTGCAAGATACGACGTTTACGCTCTATGAGATTTCCGATGATGATGTTGAGGTCAAAAACTTGCGCGTTGATCTCAGGGGTGTTGTCTGGATCGTCGATTCAACCGGGAACCGGATTGGGCGTATTGAAACGTCTGATTAACTGTTTATTCCATCGCCAGAGAAAACAGATTTTAAGGACGCGCAGGACGGACATAACACAGGTTAGAGCACCCTGAATATTCAGGGTGTTTTTTTTTGACCAAAAAGGCGTTGACACACCAGAAGGCACATACTATATACTTTTTACGCTAAACATACGGGGTCAATAGTTATGAAATCTTACAATGCCATTTTTTGTTTTGCTCTTATCGGGTTGCTGGTTTTGCCATGCAATGCCGATCAATTGGTGCTGATGTCGCCACATTCAGATGAGATTCAAAACGAGTTTGAGTCGGCTTTTGTGGCTTTTTATCAAAAGACCACTGGGCGAGATGTGCGGGTAGAATGGCTCGATATCGGGGGGGGAACGAGTTCGATATTGCGCTATATTAAATCGGAATTTGGGCGGTCGCCAGAGGGCATTGGCATCGATATCTTTTTTGGCGGAGGCACCGCGCCTTATGTGGATTTGTCTGAGCGCGGGCTGTGTCAACCCTATCGGTTGTCCGATGCCGCGTTCAATCGATTGCCCGTGCAGATTGGGGGGGTTCCGCTTTACGATTCTGCCTATCAATGGTATGGTGCAACGCTGTCTGGTTTTGGCATTGTGTACAATCGGCGCGTGCTTGACATTTTGAATTTTCCCATTCCCCAAACCTGGGCAGATTTGGGCGCGCCGGAGTTGTTTTCGTGGGTCGGTTCGGGCGATCCACGTAAGAGTGGCAGCGTTCACATGGCTTATGAATTGATTTTGCAGGCTTATGGCTGGGAAAAGGGATGGGAAGTGATTACTACAATGGGGGCCAATGTGCGAAATTTTGGGCAAGGTGGTTCTTATGCCCCCAAGGAAGTTGCCGTGGGTGAAGTAGCTTATGGTTTGTCCATCGACTTTTATGCCTGGGCACAGGTCGCAGAAGTGGGCGATGAATACGTGGGCTTTGTGATGCCCGATAATTTGACCATTGTCAATCCCGATGGCATCGCCATATTAAAGGGTGCGCCAAACCTGGAGGTGGCACAGGCGTTTTTGGAGTTTGTGATGTCCGATGCGGGGCAGAAGCTCTGGTTTTTGAAAAAGGGCGTGCCGGGCGGTCCTGTCAATAAGCAGTTGAATCGGTTTACCGTATTGCCGGATCTATACAGGCGCTATCAAAGTGATGCTGCGGTGACGCTAAATCCCTTTGAATGGCGTTCCGATTTGATATACAATGCTGAATTGGGCAGCGGGCGATGGCGCGTGTTGAACGATTTGATCGGCGTGATGGTCATTGACTCACAGCGGTCATTGCAAGCTGCCTGGAAGGACGCGATGGCAGATGGGGTGTCAGAAGAAGAACGCAAGGCGCTGTCATCTGTACCCATTTCAGAGACTGAAGCACTGAAGTTGGAGCGATCGTGGGCAGATGCTGAGGTGCGCAATCGCACGATGGCTGATTGGACGGATTTTGCGCGCGACAAATACGGTGCGCGCAATATGCCTTTGTCCGTGCGTATCACCAATGCGATTACCCTGTTTTTCCCCATGGGTATTGCCGGCTGTGTGGTGGCTTATTTGTGGCGTTTACGCAGGAATTAAAA
>JAPOXY010000087.1 GCA_026706845.1 Gemmatimonadota bacterium | reverse complement strand
CTTCTCGCGCCTCTGTATTTTCAAAAGACACATCTTTTTGTGGATAGCCATTGAACTTTACGACCTGTTCACTATGTGCCATAACTCATTCAGCCCACTGTTGAAAGTGAATTTCGACCAGACAAAAGAACATTCAATTCAAACATCTTCCGAAAGCGTCTGAATTTCTCCGCTCATAACTTTTGTGCGGTACTGAGTAGGAGGCATTCCGTGTATGGTCTTGAAAGCCTCGCGCAAACGATTTGATGCACGAAATCCGCACGCATTTGCAATCTCATAGACGAATATTGAGGGTTCTTTTATTAAACGCTGTGCCTGTGCAACCCTGATCTCTCGCAATTTTTCTGAGAAAGTCTTGCCCACATGTTTCTTGAACAATTTGCAACCGTGGGATCTGGAAAACCCAAAATGGGCCATGAGGTCATCAAAGCTCAGCCCTGGGTCGCTGTAATGCTCCTCCAAAAATGACTCCAGACTCCTTTTTATCCAATCTTGTGAAGGCATGCACTTTTTGACCTTTGCCAAAAATTTGTCCTTTCTGATCGGTTTATCCAGAAATCCTACAGCACCCAGCTTGAACATCCTATCCATTAATTCCAGGCGTTCAGCCCCTCCTATAATCAGAACACGTGTTTGAATTTCCTCTACCTTTAGACAAGTCAAAAGAGATATCGCATCGAGGTCTCTTATATCTTTGTCAACCACAGCGAGTTCGCATTCATATTTTTCTCCATACGCCAAAAGATTTCTACAACCACATTAAAAATGCTTGCACTCAAACAGATATGTGCAATCTGTGTGCCAATATGAACCTTTCAAACAATAATGCTTGTAACCCATTATCTTTACTTCATATAGAGTTATTCCCGCGCAAAATCCAGACTGAATATCGAATTAAAAAGTGAAAACATCGCTCGCTTATTCCCAATCAATTGAACATTACTTGCTCCCCACGCGCTTTAATTCGCATTGACAATCGCACTTTGGGTCGCTACATTAGTTTAGCCTTCTCAAGTTACCAGCTTGAGATATTTGCCGCCGCTGACAAATGACTTAGCCGAGTCTTGTCAGCGGCACTTTTTATGATAATACTGTCACACCAGTAAATTCAACTCAAAAAGTCCCCGCGTATTTGTGATTTTCACCGCGTATTTCTGCTTTTTTGCAGATTTTGAAATTGAGCATAAAAAAAACTGTGAATGGACTTCCCATTCACAGTTAGCAAACACTGGATCCGCGGCTCAAGCATGTCCCTGCATGATGTTGAGCAGGGGACCCTGCCGCGATGACGACCTCTTATTCCCCGCCTTTCATTTGTAGTTGTTTCTTCCCCTTTTCTACATCTTCCATCGCCGTCATAATCCCCTCAATAAATTCATCTGCCGCATCGTCTTTCTGCTTTTGTTGCTGTTCGTAGAGCAAGCGATAGACCTCGCACTCTTCTATCAAATCGTCGTGGAAACCCCAGCCCGCCATGCGACCATTGTCCAGCACCAGAATGCGATCTGCCCGCATCGCAGTAGAAATCCGGTGGGTAATCACAAACGTCGTGCGCCCCTCCATCAAATGGTCCAGCGTCTCTTGAATCTTCGCCTCTGTCTTTGCATCCAGCGCCGAAGTCGTATCGTCCAAAATCAGAATACTGGGATCGGTGACAACAGCCATCGCAAAAGCCAGACGCTGTTTTTGACCGCCCGATAAATTGGTACCGCGCTCCTCGACCGGCGCTTCGTATTTTTCTGGCAGCGTCATAATAAAATCGTGCAACTCCGCCGCCTTAGCCGCAGCCATCACCTGCTCGGGCGTGGTATAGGGCTGACCGTAGCGAATATTATCGGCAATCGTCCCGGAAAACAGAACGGGTTCCTGGGGGACCATACTGATGTGCTGTCGCAATGAAGAAATTTTGACATCTTGTATATCGTAATCGTCCAGAATAATTTTCCCCTCTGTGGGTTCATAAAGACGCATCAACAAACTAACCAGCGTACTCTTCCCCGAACCCGAAGGACCAACCACAGCCACCGAAGTGCCAGGCCGCACGACAAACTTGAGATCTCGAAGAACGTAATCACCCGCATCGGTATAGCGAAACGACACATCGCGAAACGACACGCGCCCGCGCACTTTGTCGAGGGTCTTCGCATCTTCTCTATCCCGAATAATCACCTCTTCATCCAACACCTCAAACACGCGACTGATCACCACCAGCATCTGTTGCAACGTGGCATTCACATTGGCAAGTGCAACCAGTGGCGAAAAAAGATTCCCCATCGACATAGAAAAATAAACCAATTCTCCAACCGTCATCATACCGCCGCGGACCTGCAACGCGCCAAAATAAAAGATCAGACCCATTGCAACCCCCCCCACAACCGAACAGACTGACCCCAGACCAGAACTCAAAACAGACTGTTTAACGCCCAACCGATACAACCCGATCAGACGCCTGAAAAAGTCCCGAAACTCCCGTCTTTCTCGCGCATAAGACAGAATGAGGCGAATTCCCTTTGACCGTTCTTCCAGCAGCGCAGACACCTCGGCATAATCCTCTCGAAACTGCATAAAAACATTCGCGATTGGACGCTGAAACACCTTATAGGTCACGACGTACGCGGGCAATGCAACAAAAGCCATCAGCGCGAGCTTGACATCAATCGTAAACAGAATCGCCGCACCCATCAAAATGCGCGCAACATGCCGCAGCGTCTCTACAAATGTCGTCGTAATCTCGCTCTGCAATAACCCCACATCATCCAAAATGCGCGCCATAATCCGCCCGGTTTGCTGGCGATCAAAAAACGTCATCTGCAACTGCTGCACCTTCTCGTGCAGCGCAAGGCGAATGCGGAACACAATCCGCTGCCCCACATAGGCGATGCTATACGTATAAAACCAGTTGAGTGTGGCAAAAAACGATCTCACGACCAGGTAGAGAATGAAAATCCACCCCAACCATTCCAGTTTTTCCGTGCGCGTCTTGGGCAGCATTATCCCGCCTTCTTTGCCCAGCCCTGGAATCGTTGCCTGCGGATCTCGTTTTGGGCGCCTCTCCTCCTGAATCAAAGACTGCATGTGGGCTTCTGAAACGACTTCACCTGCGGGCTTGAGTTGCAGGACTTCGTCAACCGTAATTTTTGAAATGAACCCGAGCAAAAACGTATAGGACGACGTAATAGTGGCCATCATAATGACCATCAACATACGCCCCCAATACGGCTTGATATACAAAATGGTAAATCGCTTTAAGTTTTCCATAACCTCAACTCGCCATAGCCTCTACAGCCTCTTCAATAGAACCCGCAGCCTGCTGCTCGTAAAGCTGGCGATACTTTCCATCGGGTATTTGCAACAATTCGCTGTGCGTCCCCTGTTCAATAATCTCGCCGTGGTCCATCACAACAATAATATCCGCATTGACAATCGTCGATAATCGGTGTGCAATGGCAAAGGACGTACGCTCCTTTAACACCCTGGTCATTGCCTTCTGTATCAGAGCCTCCGATAGGGAATCGAGTGACGAAGTCGCTTCGTCGAGAATTAAAACCGACGGATTGGTCAGCACAGCTCTCGCAATGGCAAGGCGCTGCTTTTCTCCCACAGACAGTTTAATTCCATCTTTCCCCAGCAACGAATCGTAACCCTCGGGCGTACGCATAATAAATTCGTGAATCTCGGCAATGCGCGCAGCCTCAATCAACTCGGTATCTGTGGCATCTGCGCGACCGTATAGCAAATTCTCCCGAATCGTACCATCGAACATCACCGAATCTTGCAACACCTGGCCGATCTGTGTACGCAGGGTCCGCAACTTCACATCTCTCAAATCGTGACCATCAATTGTAATACGCCCTTCCTTCACATCGTAAAATCGCATCAACAAACTCGTCAACGTCGTCTTGCCGCATCCCGTATGCCCCACCAGTGCCACCATCTGCCCCGGCTGTACCTCCAGGTTGATCCCCTTCAAAACAGGCTCATCCTCTTTGTATTCAAAATGCACATCTTCAAATTTAATATGCCCTTTTATCGGTGGCAATTCGACAGCATCTTCCTTGTCCTTAATCTCTATGGGAAAATCTAAAATTTCCAAGACGCGCTCCACAGACACCATCACGGATTGAAGACGCATGGCAATCTGCGTGAGATTGAGAATGGGTTGAAACATCCGGCTCGAATACGAAAAAAAGGCCATCACAGCCCCATAAGTCATCTCACCCTCAATCACATAATAACAACCCAAACAAAAAATCACCGTATTGCGCAATCCCGACACCCCCCAGGAGCCAGCCATATAGCCAGCGCGATTTGTGGCAGTTTGCATCGCCGCATCCAAACTCTGGTGCGTATCTTCTGCAAATGCGCGGTGTTCTCTGCGCTCTCGCCCATAAGATTTCACCAGTTGCACCCCAGCCAACCGCTCTTGTAGTCCAACCGACACCTGGTCCATTTTTCTGCGCCAAAGACTGTACGACTCCCGCATTGGCGTGCGCCACCCGTAATAATTAAAAAAATACAGGGGCATCAGCAAAAGCAGCAGACACCCCATCTTCCAATTCAAACCCATACACAGCGCAAGCGCCACCCAGAACGACACAAAATCAACGAGAATGCCCAGCATGCGCGACGTCACCATACTGCGCACATTCGCAATATCAGACATAATGCGCGACATAATCTTGCCCGTACCCATCTCGTCGTAAAAGCGCATGGGCAATTTCAACATGTGCTCATACGTGAACCTCCGCATACTCGTCGTTATTCCCCACCCCACATACGCATTGGTGAATGAGATCCAAACGCGCATCGCAGCGGACGTGATAGGTAGGCAAATCGAAATAAACAGAAGCACTTCCAGTAAATGCCAGTTGCCCAGGGTAATGACATCATCGATGATAAACTTCATCACCAGAGGGGGCAGCATGCTCAATGTCGTCATCGTCGCTGTCAGGCACACCAGCAAGATCAGGCGCGATTTAAAAGGGGTGACAAAATGCACGAACTTGCGCAGCTTATCGGTATTGCTCTCCTCTGCCATATCGATCTCATCTCAAAAATAAGTTGCAGT
Organism: Gemmatimonadota bacterium; assembly: GCA_026706845.1. Taxonomy (NCBI): domain Bacteria; kingdom Pseudomonadati; phylum Gemmatimonadota; species Gemmatimonadota bacterium. Next base: position 13,750 of record JAPOXY010000087.1, on the reverse strand, counting down.
TTTTTAGATCTCGACGCTTCTTTAATTTATCCATCTCTGGATAAACATAAATAATATTTAAAAACACCTGTAAAAATATAAAGACACCTTTTAATTAAATCAAGCCTCTCTCATCCGATTTCGGACCTCCTGCATCTTCAGCCATGAAAAATCTCTCAAAAATGACCATTGCGCAAATACGCGCCCATATCAAATCTACCAATCGCCCTGACGAAGCATACCTCCGCGCACTCGAACAGGACCCTCGCACCGGTGTTCGCGCACTCGCAGAACAGGTGAGAAAAAAGCAAAAAGCACAAGCCCGTGAAAACGCGCGCCTCGAACAAATGCTCACCATAGAAAAAAAACTCAGAGAACGGGGTATCCGGCACATCGCAGGCGTAGATGAAGCCGGGCGAGGCCCCCTCGCGGGTCCGGTTGTCGCCGCCGCAGTTATCCTGCCACCAGATACACTCATCCCCGGCTTGAACGACTCCAAAGCACTATCCGAAAAACGCAGAGCAGAACTTTTTGAAACCATCCACAATATAGCCCTCGCCATTGGCACAGGCAAAGCGTCCCCAGGAGAAATAGACAAATACAACATCCGCAACGCCACCCACCATGCCATGTGCGAGGCACTCGCCGCCCTCAGCATCTCGCCCGACCGCGTGCTCATCGATGGCAATGCCCTCCCGGGCAGTCCATTTCCCGAACAATCGGTTATAGGCGGTGATCGGACATCTCTTTCTATCGCCGCCGCATCTGTCATCGCCAAAGTAACGCGCGATCGCCTGATGATCGATTACCACGCGCACTACCCCGCTTACGGTTTTGCCGACCACAAAGGATATGGCAGCGCCGATCACCTCGCTGCCTTACAAAAACACGGCCCCTGTCCGATCCACCGTCGATCTTTCCGGGGCGTCTTTGAAGCCAGGCGCTCTGAAGACTTCAAAATTTTTGCCAAAGGCATTCGTTCAGCGATGAACCTCGACCAACTTCAAGCCATAGGAAAAACCATTGCCAGTGCCAGCAAACATATCCCACAGGATGAGGTACAGGCCCTGCGCATGCTATTTCGCAAACAACGTACCCGCCTTCAACAATCCGGTCCAAAGGGCGAGCAATTGGCAGAAAAATTTCTAAAACAAAAGGGATATAGCATTCGCGCGCGCGGCTTTCGCGCCCTGGGCGGTGAAATCGACCTTATTGCAGGAAAAAACGACGTTCTGATCTTCGTCGAAGTCAAAACCGCGACCACCCCGCATTTTGGGCAACCAGAAGTCCGGGTAACGCCCGCCAAGCAAGCACAAATCGTCAAAGTCGCCAAAGCCTACCTGACACAACACCCCGACCACGCGGCACCGCGATTTGACGTCATTGCCGTTGACCTGATACAATCGCGCCCTACCATCCGCCACTACGAAAACGCCTTTACAGCTTAGACCAATCCCCTAATTTTCCCTCTTAAACCTTGACAATACCACCTCTTACCTTTATTTTTGTTTTTTTATAAATTAAAATAATCTGCAACGGATATAAACCCATGCCACAATTAATTCCCAGAGTAAAAGGCACCCGCGATTTTTATCCCGAAGACTGGGCCTACCAGAAGTGGCTCTGCGAGAAATTTATCGGCGTTGGCAATCTCTTCGGATACCGGGAATACGAAAGCACAATCCTCGAATACATGGCCCTCTACCTGGGCAAAAGCAGCGAAGAAATCGTCACACAGCAGACATTCACGCTATCTGACCGGGACGACAAACAACTCGTCATGCGCCCAGAACTCACCCCCACGCTCGCGCGCATGGTCGCCCAGAAAGAAGGCGAACTCACCTTCCCCATTCGCTGGCAATCCTACGGGCGGTTCTTCCGATACGAGCGCCCCCAACGCGGCCGCGGTCGTTCCTTTTTTCAGTGGAACATCGACGCGCTCGGCAGCGATAGCTATCTGTCCGACGCCGAAATAATCACCATAGCCTGCACGCTATTCAAACACCTCGGTCTCAGTCCCCAGCACGCCGCCATCAGAATCAACGACCGACAGGGCCTCGAAAATTTAATCGCCAAAGAACTGGTCCTATCGCCCGAGAACATCAGACCTGTTTTGGGAGCCATTGACCGCATAGACAAAATGCCCGAGGAAAAATTTCGCACCTATCTCGCCGATGATCTGGCTCTCAGTGCAGGTCAAATCGATACCCTCTACGAAATCCTCCAAACAGCAGACCTGACATTTTCCCCCTGGCTCCAACGCATATTTGAGCAACTCGACAAAAATGATGTCATGGAATTTGTAAAACTCGATCTCAAAATCGTGCGCGGTTTTGACTACTATACGCGCACGGTATTTGAAGCATGGGCCAAAACCTCGTTGCGCCGCGCCCTCTTTGGAGGAGGTCGTTACGACAATCTCACGCGCCAGGTAGGCGGCAAACGCCAGGTACCGGGCGTGGGATTTGCAGTCGGCGATATGGCCATCACCGAACTGCTAAAAGAAATAGACATTTATCCCCAACTCGAAACGCCCGGCGCCCGCGTCTTCGTTACGGTATTCTCAGAAGACCTGCTCTCCCAATCGTCTTCTTTTGCCGAAAAACTGCGCCAGGAGGGTATCGCAACAGAACTCCACCTCATTCCGGGACAGCGTCTCGACAGACAATTCAAATATGCAGATCGACAAAATATTCCCTTTGCAGCGGTGATTGGGCCAGATGAAGCATCTGCAAACACCCTCGTACTCAAAGATCTCAAAGCGCGCGCGCAACAAATTTTTTCACAAAACGACCTGTGCGCGATAAAAACAACGCTTAAAAACGGAATTACCCAAGCGTAGGAGACTGCCATGTCAGAGTCGCTCGGCGACTGGAAACGCACGCACAACTGCGGCGAATTGCGCATCGAAAATGTGGGCGAAGAAGTCTGCCTGATGGGTTGGGTCGGCAAAAGACGCGATCACGGAGGCGTCATATTTGTCGATTTGCGCGACCGCCACGGCATCACCCAGGTGGTCTTTCGGCCCGATCTCGAATCAGAAACACACGCTATTGCCGAACAGATTCGCAACGAATTTGTCCTTGCGATAAAAGGCAGAGTTGAGCCGCGCCCGGAAGGCATGACAAATCCCAAATTGCCCACCGGTGCCATCGACATCGAATGTTCAGACCTGCGCCTTCTCAACGAAGCAGACACCCCGCCATTTGCCATAGAACCCGACATCGACGTCAACGAAGAACTGCGCCTGCGCTATCGCTACCTCGACCTGCGCCGCCCCGATATGCAACAAGCCCTGTTCCTGAGACATAACGCCGCACAAGAAACGCGCAAATATTTGATTAGCCAGGGCTTTCTCGAAATCGAAACCCCCTTCCTCATGAAAAGCACACCCGAAGGTGCAAGAGATTATCTCGTTCCATCTCGCGTTCAAAGAGGCTCCTTCTATGCCCTGCCCCAATCGCCTCAAACCTACAAACAGTTGCTCATGATCGCCGGTTATGATCGCTACTTTCAAATCGTGCGCTGCTTCCGCGATGAAGACCTGCGGGGTGACCGCCAGCCCGAGTTTACCCAAATTGACATTGAAATGGCATTTGTCACAGAAGCCGATGTCATGCAACTCGCAGAAGGGCTTACGCGGTACCTGTTTGAGCACATCATAGGATTTGATATCCCCTCACCCATACCACAAATGACCTATCGCGAGGCGATTGACCGCTTTGGCACCGATCGCCCGGATACGCGATTTGGCCTCGAAATTGTCGATATTGCAAAAGCTGCTCTCGCTTCTGAATTTCGGGTCTTTAGATCCGTAATTGATTCCGGGGGGCAAGTTCGCGCCATTAATGCCAAAGGATGTGCAAACTACTCGCGCAAACAAATCGATGACCTCACAGCCTTTGCCGCAAAACACGGCGCTAAGGGACTCGCCTGGATTAAAGTGACCGATCAGGGACTCGAATCATCAATTGTCAAGTTCTTCCCCGATCAAGCCCAACAAATGCTCAGAGAATTACTCGACGCACAGACGGGAGATCTGCTTTTATTCGTCGCTGATCAACCCGCAGTTGTTGCAAATGCACTGGGAAATCTGCGCTTAGAACTCGCGCGGCAACAAGATCTTATGGAGACCGGCGACTTTAGTTTTTTATGGGTGACGCAGTTCCCCCTTCTCGAATTTGATGACGTTGAAAAACGCTATGTCGCCTGCCACCATCCCTTCACCTCCCCCATGGAAGCGGATCTCGATGATCTTGAAACAGCCCCGGGTGATGTTCGCGCCAGAGCTTATGATCTCGTTCTCAATGGGAACGAAATCGCTGGCGGAAGTATTCGTATCCACCACAGAGGAATCCAGGAACGCGTATTCCACATGTTGGGGATATCCGAAAGCGAATCGCGGGAAAAATTCGGCTTCTTACTCGATGCCTTTCGATACGGCGCACCTCCCCATGGCGGCATCGCGTTTGGATACGACCGTCTGATCGCCCTCATGGCTGGCAAAGCATTTATCCGCGATGTCATTCCATTTCCGAAAACCAATACAGCGGCATCGCTCATGGATGGGGCACCATCTATAGTAGATCCCGCTCAACTCCGCGAACTCGGTTTGCGATTATTGTAATCACAAAGGGCTACAACGCATTCAAAACTTTTTCTTGACTTTCTGTATTTTATGTAGTACTTTGTCTAAAAGTTGTATTATCAGTTTCTTTTCTCTCACCTTAACCCCTTGATAATTTAGATACTTACATCAATATTTCTGAGGAGGCAGTCGGGTTATGAAAAGACTCAAAAAAGCGGCAGGTTGTGGTCTATTACTCGTTCTGTTATCTGGATGTTGCACGCCAATGGCCTCGAGATCGCAACTCCAAATGCTCGAAGAAACGCGTAAAGCCGCAGAATCGGCTGAAGCCGACCTCGCAGCCTGTAAGCAACACCGGGCCGAGTTGGAACGCCAATTGGCACAGAAAAAACAGGTTCTGGCCGAGTGGCAAAATATCTTAAGTCAGTGCAACAGGTCTTGAGCCAGTAATTTTCTTTTGGTGTGTGGAAAGGAGTTGGTCGGATGACAGGTTTGAAGCGTTTCGGGTTCTTTTTCGTTTGTTGTGCAGTTGCCCTTTTGGTTTTCCCTCAAAAGGGAATTGCCCAGATGGAAATGACCTATGATGAATACAGGATGAAACTTACAGAACAGGAGCAACGGCTTGCAGGACTCAAACAGGCTCTGCTTGAATGCCAAACTGCATCTAATGACCTTTCGAGCCAGATTTCGAGCCTGGATACCCAGATTAGTGAAATCAAACAGCAAGTCTATACTCTCGTTGAGTCCAATGAAGCAGGGGTCAACGAATACATACAAGAACTCGGCCGAATTGAAGGCCGCCTCATGGGCTTGCGCAGCCTGGCAGAAGATGCCCTTTTTGAAGTTCGAGATGAAATTGATCAAATAGAAGCCCGCGTATCAGAGCTTAAAGCAGACAAAAGAGCCTGTTTTCCAGCAGCACAGGCAAAACTGGCCAGTATTGATCAATTACTCGAGCAGGTCAAAGCGCGTATGCCTCGCAAACGCATTCGGCAATATTCGGTTGTCAGAGGTGATAATCTCTGGAAAATCGCGAAAAAAGACGATATTTACGGCGATCCCTATCTCTGGCCCCGTATCTATGTTGAAAACCGGGATAAAATTAAACATCCCGATCTGATTTATCCCAAGTGGGTTCTCAACGTTCCTTTTGGCGTCGATATTAACCAACACCTCGTGATGAGTGGCGAGAACCTCTCGTCCATTGCTGACAAGGTGTACAATGATGTCACCAAATGGAATCGGATCTACCAGGCCAATAAAACACAGATCTTTGATCCGAGCATGATTTTTCCAGCTCAAGTATTCGATATTCCAGCAAACTGACCTCAACCTCTTCGATCCCAGAATTTGGATCTTTCATAAATCCAATGGAAGGTTCATCTATCAACCTCTAACTCTAAAATAGAACTCTCATTCCCGTAGTCTGTTTGGGAATGAGAGTTTTCTTTTTTAAATACTCAAATGGTGGAAAACAGAGAGCTCTCCCATAGACTATCTTTGCGCGGTGTTGACCTCCTGTCATTATACGGTCACAACGATGCAAATTTGCTCGCCCTTGAAGACCGCTATGGCGTGCGTTTAACCGCCCGCGGAGATCAGCTAAACGTTCAGGGACCACAACACAAAGTTCAACACGTCTCTGGTCTATTAGAAGAAATGATTTCATGCCTTCGGCGCGGCGATCAGTTTGACCCTCTACACCTGCTGGCGCCACCGCCAGAAAATTGCGAATCTGAAATCGGCGAATACGCAAAGCCCATTCTTTCAACGCCCAAAATTCTCATTCGCGCCCGCTCACGGACTCAGGTTGCTTACTCGACAGCTATAGAAGACCACGATATTGTTTTCGGTATTGGGCCTGCGGGCACGGGAAAGACTTATCTGGCAGTCGCAGCGGCTGTTGCTGCACTGAAAAGCAAACACATCTCCAGAATTATCCTGACGCGACCAGCCGTAGAAGCTGGAGAAACCCTGGGATTTCTTCCGGGAGATATACAGGATAAAGTCGATCCCTATTTGCGCCCGCTCTACGACGCACTGCGCGACATGCTACCCGATACACAATTGCAACACCTTATGGAAATGCACACCCTCGAAATTGCACCACTTGCATTTATGAGAGGACGCACCCTGAATAACGCTTTTGTCATTCTCGACGAGGCCCAGAATACCACCGTCAACCAGATGAAGATGTTTCTCACCCGCCTGGGCAACAATGCCAGGGCCGTAATTACGGGTGATATAACACAAATAGACCTGCCATTGGGTATTAAGTCCGGACTTATACACGTCCAGCACATCCTATCTCATATAGAAGCCATCAAATTTATCAGCTTTTCAGAAAGAGATGTTGTAAGACACCCATTGGTCCAACAAATTATAACAGCTTATGAGCAAAGCGAACATTCCCAGGAACCAGATGTAGAAGAGGCTCTGCCAAAACCATGATGTTCTTTAGAAAACGTCAACGCGATCGCACGCGTCGGACGAGACAACAGTGGAAACAGCGGGGAAAGCAAGCCTTTCGCATTGCGTTGATGCTCGCTCTCTTAGGCGTACTAACCGTCTTATTTCCCACGCAACAGCAATACGAATACAGTGCCTTCCGTGTAGGCGCAATTGCGCCAGATGAAGTCATTGCATCTGAATCATTTCCCGTGTACAAAAGCGAGGAAGCATACCGGGATGAAGTCGCAGAAGCTCGCCGCCAGATTTTGCCGATTTTGCGCTATGATAGCACAGTGCAGCAAAGCAAACTGAACGCATATAAAACATTTCTAAACGACATAAAAAAGCACATAGGCTCTGGGGTAAGCGAATCACTCTCACAAGAGCTGCGGCTTTCACACCCGGAAATTAGCCCCCTGTCGGAATCCACTCTGAAACATCTCATACCCGTATCTCGAAGGCGATCATCCAGTCGCAATACATTGACCACCACAGTTGAGAACATTCTGCAAAGCACTTACCAGAACGGGATTCTCGACCAGGAAATAAATACCATCGAAGAAGGGTATGCAGAGATTATACTACTAAAAAATGGAACAGAACACCGAATGGGTCTCGAAGAACTGGTCGATATAGAAAAGGTTACCTCGGAACTCCAACAAACCATAGAACAACAATTGCCAAAGGCAAGTGCTATGGAAATGAGAGCTGGTAGTGAACTGGTTCTGGCCTATCTATCCCCCAACATTGCTTATGACGCTACCGAAACGCAGAGGCGAAGAGAGGAGGCAGCCAGCAATGTCCAGCGGACCAAGCCAGGGACGGTCCTCAAAGGCGAGCGCATTATTGACAAACACGACCGCGTAACATCTGACGACATAGACAAACTCAGGTCTCTGGCCGAACATATCAACCAGCGCCGCCAGCAAGACCCATTCATTGACCTCATTCAGCGCGGTGCTAGTTTAGCACTTTGTGCGTTGACGCTCATAATATTTTTTGCGTTTCTAAAATTTTATCGTCCCGACCTTTATCGCCCGTCCAAAAACATCGTACTGTTTGGCATTATTATTTTAATCCCTACTGCCGTGGCCGATTACGCCGCCCAAAGCCAGGCCATATCGCCTTTTCTTATTCCCGTTGCACTATCTGCAATGCTGGCAACCGTGCTCTTTGATGCCGTCGTCGGCATGGTGATTACCCTTGTCGTTACAACGCTTTGTGCCAGCATTCTCGGCGAACTCCAATACGGGATCATCTTTCTCACCACAGGCATTATTGGTGCATTTTCTGTACATCAGGTGCGCCATCGCAGAGATTTTTACCGCCCTGGTCTGTATCTGATCGTCGCTTATGCTCTGACAATTACCTCTACGGTCGGACTACTTTTTTCTTATGCCAACACCACCGAGTTTCTCACAGAAATACGCGAGGATTTATTCTGGGGCATTGTGTCTGCCTTCGGTTCCTTAATCCTCACCATTGGATTATTGCCCGTATTCGAAAGTGTTTTCAATGTCGTAACATCCATGACACTGCTCGAACTGGCGGACTTAAATCGTCCGCTATTGCGCAATTTGGCCCTTCGCGCTCCTGGAACCTTTAGCCACAGCATAAACATGGCCAATCTCTCAGAAGAAGCCGCTGTCGCAATAGGCGCAGACCCCTTGCTCGCGCGCGTTGGGTGTTACTACCACGATATTGGAAAAATGAGACGACCACACTATTTTATAGAAAACCAGCATGGCGTGAATCCCCACGATGAGTTGCAGCCTCAAATAAGTGCCCTGATTCTCATCTCGCATGTCAGAGACGGGATCGAATTGGCAAAAGAAGAAGGACTTCCTCTGGCAATTATTGATCTCATCCCGCAGCACCATGGGACTTCAGAAATGACTTCGTTTAAGCATCAGGCGCAACTCATTGACGAACAGGCAGTCCGCGATGCCGACTTTCACTATCCCGGTCCCAAACCCCAGACCAAAGAAGCGGGTATTATTAATCTCGCAGACGCTGTCGAATCTGCGACGCGGTCTTTGCCGAACAATGAGCCAGACGAAATTAAAAAGCTTGTCCAAACAATTGTCAAAGGTCGCTATGATGCGGGAGAACTGGATGAATGCGATCTCACATTGCGCGACCTGACCAGAATCCAGGAAGCCTTTTTACCCGTCTTGCAGGCTTCGCATCACCCTCGGATACCCTATCCCTGGCAAGTGCAACAACAAGAACGCCAGACCGCGAGCAGATGAATAAACTGGAACTAACTACTTTAGTCGATGTATGCGATCTGGATATCCCTCGCTTAGAAGCTGTCGTGCAACAACTTCTTTCAGACAATGAGGTGCATCTTCCCATTTCGTGCGTTCTAACCCATGATGCCCATATCCGACAACTCAACAAAAAATATCGGAACACAGACAAAACGACCGATGTTCTCTCATTTGAGCTTTCCGATGCGATCCATCCAGAGGCGCATTATTGTGGAGAGATATACATTTCAGTAGATCGCGCACGACAGCAAGCAAAAGCGCATAACCGGTCCTTACAGGCAGAAATAACCCGCTTGACAGTACACGGAACCCTGCATTTGCTGGGATTTGAACACGATACCCTTGAAGGGTACACGCAAATGCAAAACGAAGAAAAAAAATATCTGACCCTGATTGAATAGTTTTGTGCTTATGTCCTTGCTACAAACAATCATTCCCCCGAAAGGAGCGTGATTTTTTTGGACGATCCTTGGCCAGCAGTCTTTATAACCATCGCTTCTATTGTCCTGACAGCAGCTTTCTCCAGGCTCGGCTCAATTGTTGTTTCGCGCACCACCCTCGAACGCCTGCACGAAGAAAAAATAGCACGCGCAGGACTCTACCTCTGGCTCTATCGCTCCCGCGATTTTGTCTCACTAATGGTTTTGCTCGGTCAGACAATCGCCATATCCATAGGTGCTCTGGCACTGCTATCCATTCTTTTTCAGATGTTCAAACCGGGTTTCTGGCTGTATCTCGGCGCAGCATTGCTCATCTCGCTTTATGTATTTATCGCCCTGATCATTCGCAGCATCGTCCCCCCCTACCGAAGAGAAGAAGGATCAGACCGCCCTCTGCCCTTTTTGCCGATATGTTTTTTGCCCTTTTATTTTATTCTCGTCATTCCCACACTCCTGTTGCAAAAAGCGCAAACTATTTTCTTGAGCGAAGACGATAGCAGAGCACTAAAAGAAGAAGAATTGCGAAATATCGTCGAATCGGAAACAGAAGAAGGCATAATCGAAGCAGAAGAAAGAGAAATGATAGAGGGCATCTTTGAATTTGACGAAACAACGGTCAAGGAGGTGATGATCCCGCGCATAGATATAATTTCTGCCGAGGTAACGGCCACGCCTAAAGAGCTTCTCGAACTGATCCAACAATCCTGGCACTCGCGAATTCCCATCTATGAAGAGCGAATCGACAACATTAAAGGCGTCGTGTATGTCAAAGATATTTTGCTCAATCTGGCGACCAATCAGCCGTGGTCTATCCCAGAGATCATGCGTACGCCATACTTTGTGCCAGAAAATAAAACACTCGCCGAGTTAATGGCCGAATTTAAGCGCGAAAAAGTACACATGGCGATTGTTGTCGGAGAATATGGTGGAACGTCTGGCCTTGTTACAATGGAAGATATTATCGAAGAAATCGTCGGTGAAATTCAAGATGAATACGACGATGAAGAACCGCTTTTTGAATGGCGCGAAGAGGGCAAAATGCTCGTAGTAGATGCGCGCATTGACATCGAAGACCTCAATATCGTGCTCAACGTCGAACTGCCACAAAACGGTTACGAAACGCTCGGCGGATTTATATACAACGTTCTTGGACACGTACCCCAGATAGATGAAAATTTAGAACACGGAAATTTGCTTTTTGAAATCCTCGAAGTCGTAGGACAGCGCATTACACGGGTAAAAATTACCAAACGCGGAGCGCCTTCCCAGGATCGACCAGAACACGTTGAAGAGACACAAATACAAAACGACAAACCGCAGAAATAGCTTGACAATAACCCCAAAATCCCGTTCTTTTTTACTGCTTACCTGGACACAGGGTCGCGGGGTGGAGCAGCCTGGTAGCTCGTTGGGCTCATAACCCAAAGGTCGGGGGTTCAAATCCCCCCCCCGCTACCAAAAAAAATAAGAAAGCCCGTCAATCGGTGATGATTGACGGGCTTTTTTGTGCTCTCTTTTTTCGCGCGATAGATGTGCCTTGCAGACGGTCCCAGAGGAAGCATATCATCCAACCTATTTACAGCCTGCTCTTTTTTGTTCCTTCAGTCGCGGAAGCGCATCCGGGTGTGCAGGAAGTATCCACTCAATGCTTGAGGAGATGCCAGTGAACGCAACCGGCGTGGCTTCTTCACGATTCTGTGTCAGTTCGCCATCCTTGTACCAACCAAGAAGATACTCTGTGCATTGGTCGTCTGACCACCAGAGGCTTAGATAACCTCTCCCAATGGCGCCTGCCTCATACGTGAAAGTAAGGTATAAGGGTAAGCTGAGAAGCCCGGTCCATCCGGTACTCATTCTAGAGGGGCGATGGGTGTCCCAGATTCCCAGTTTTCTCAGTGAGTGGCACGGTTGGGCTACCAAGAAATGAAAAAGCCCGTCAATCCGTGGTGATCGACGGGCTTTTATAGCACTCCGGGATATGGACTATAATCTCCCACTCAATAACCCTTGACATGAAAACAAACGTTTTCTAAATTACATGAGATCCATTTATCCACATCATCTAACACTTTACACCTCCGCAGGAAGGCGACCGGAAATAACCGAATAAGAACTCGACGAAACCAATTGATTTCATCACGATTTTATCGGCGCGTATTGCATCAAAAAATCCCGAAACGCCCTGAAGATGCCATAACCCCTTTAGCTGCAATGAATTAGTCCGTTTGCTAAAAACTGGCACGGTTTTTGCGTTATAGGGAGTAGTAAAACAGAGGGATAATCAGGAGGAGCAAAAAAAGAATGTTTTGGGGGTGGTACATCGCTATAGGTTTTATCATACTCGCAAACTTTATACTTGCAATGGCGGCATTTACAAATAGAAAACTGATTGAGCTTTGCCAGATGGTGGGGCTGATGGTTTTTATTTTTGTGATCATCTTTGCCTTTTGTCTAATAGTCCATTTTTTGACGTGATATGAAACATACAAAAACAGAGGCTGCCACATTTTACCAGATCCAAAATTTCTCTCCCAGTTGTGTGGCGTCTCTCCTTTGCACGGCTTTCGTTTTTTAGCATGTAAAAGTAGGCATCAGCATACCCGCCATCCGCAAACCAAGCTCTAAAGCCCCTGGGCTGAACCCTATATCGCGGTAGCTGGGCAAACTGTGTTTCAGCAAGCTGCCAGTGGTGAGGGTATGCTGATAATAAAATCTGGCTGAAATGTAAGGAGATAAAAATAGAGAGGGTAGTCCTGTCATTGTCGGCTGATGTGACGTGGTGTGACATTGGCCACCTCCCTTTGGCCTACCCTCTCCTATACTTTGGTTGCTGATTATTATTTAAAGTAAGGAGGATTATGAAATCTCTTGTCATTTGTCTGCTGTTTTTGGGGGTGTCTCACAGTGCCTGGAGAGATGCATTGGTGTTTCAAAACTCAGCCATAGCACTGTTGACCCAACCGTTGTCTGCGATATCTTCGCCCGATTTTGATGAGAGTGGTGTGGTCGATTTTCTCGACTTTTTGCTGTTTGTAGGCGCGTTTGGGTCTCAGGAAGGTCAAAAGATGTATGAGGCAAGATACGATCTAAATGGCGATGGTGCGATTGGGTTTGGCGATTTTCTGGTTTTTGTCAGTAGCTTTGGCAAAAGAACCACCGGGTCCGTCAGTGATCTTCAAGGCAAATCGCTCTTTGGGGTTTCGACGCTTGCCAAAACAGGCGAGTCCATTGGCGTCATTCTTCTCAACGAGAATCTTGCAGCTATTCACCATTACGTTTTGGAACCCACACAAGAAAATTTCCAACAAAAAGCAACCACCTTCGCTATTGATGAAAGAACAGGAGAAGTTCGATTGAGAATCGAACCTGCACAGTGGCAAAACGAGACTTATCTTCTCCATGTAGAGTTGCTATCGCAAACAAGAAATAAAATAGGCTCAACGACAGTGTCAATTTACAAAAAGCAGACCGTTACGGTTTCTCACTCCTCCGATCTCAACGCAGTCATACAAAATTTATCAGGTCCTGCGACCATTGCTTTTTCAGATGGCACTTACACAGACTTAGGGCATATTGCGTTTTCAAAAACAGGTGTCAGTAGATACGACACCTTTGAAATGCGAGCGATCAATCCCGGTGAAGTCACGATTACTGGAGACACTGTTTTTGATATCTCAGGTGATCACAATGTGCTTCATGGGTTTATCTTTCGCGATATCAGTTCAAATACTAAAATAGGCAGAACCCAGTATCCCAAGCCGCTTACTATCAGGGGAGATCACAATCGCATCACACAGTGTGTTTTTTACCCCCGTAGCCAGGCAGATAGGTGGACAGGAGGCATCCTTGGCACTTCCCTCAGAGCCAACGACAAAGTAGCCCGGTTTAATCGAATTGACCATTGTGCCTTCATCAACAGGGCTTATATATTGCTCGATAACACCCATGTCGGTGGAGGAAACGAATCTGAGGAAGGTACAGACAATCCCATCAGCGTGCGGGTTGACCACAACTTTTTT
>JAPOXY010000086.1:1316-23687 GCA_026706845.1 Gemmatimonadota bacterium | reverse complement strand
CTATTCGATTCCGGATATCCACCGACATGTCTTCTACGGAGGCTTGATGACAAATAAGGCTGTAGAACGTCAGGCTTTTTTGGGATACCTGCCAGCCGAAGTTGTGAGACGCAGCGAAGGAGCATTATACGAACACATTGTGCAGGATTTTGCGGTCAAGAATGGACGGATGTTTCGAGAACTCTTGGGGGCGGGGTCGTGTGTCGAGGAATTAGGTATCGTGGATAGCTCACGTCTGGAAGCGGTTCTGACGAATTTGCGTGAACTTGCTGGTAGTTCTGTCACTTTAACAACCATGGGGCTGATCGAGATTTGGCTGAGATGTATTAAGTATCGCAAGAGACCAACAACATAGAAAATTGGAGGTAGATCATGAAATTTCACGCCACACCTTTAGAAGAGTGGGAATGCCTGGCATTTGGTAGTCCCGATTTGCCTACTTTACCCAAAATGGGAATGAATATGAGGCTAAAGGCAATAAAATCCTACTTGACAGCAGTAATGCTCTATAGGGTGCATGGGCTGCCGCCAGTTAGGGCGTATGTCAAGAAGTTGCGATTGAGGTTCTCCCCATTTCCTTTCAAGAATGAAGAAGAAGCGATCCGTCTCTCAAGACGAGAATCTGTCTATCTGAGGGCGGTTTGGGGGCGTCTCGCCTTAGAATCTGCCGTGTGTCTTCCGAGATCCGTTTCGTTGTGTGCAGGGCTCCTTTCCCTTGGGTTCCCCGCCCAGGTTGTTCTCGGACGCCGTTATGTCACCTTCGTCAATGAAGTCGATTTCCATGCTTGGGTAGAGGTTTTTAGAACGCCTGTAAATGACCGCCCAAAGGCTCAGACTTGGTTTCAGCCAATCGCCAAGTTCCCGGAGGAATGAAGGATGAAAAAAATATCTGGCATTCAAGAGGTAAGTAACCGATGTTACGTACAGTTGGGTAAGCAACAAAACCAGGACTTACCTGCGTGCCAAAGGCACAGGTACGCAGGTATGCTCGTGACCGGTGTCGCGGGATTTATTGGCTTTCATCTCTCCAGACGACTGCTCGAAATGGGTCATTCGGTGGTCGGATTGGACAATGTGAACGACTATTACAACACCCAGCTCAAAGAAGACCGCCTATCCATTCTCAAGCGAGCAAGCGGATTCAAATTTATCCGCATGCACCTCGAGGACGAAGAGGGAATAGCAGACCTTTTTCGCGCAGAGAACTTTTCTCATGTCATCAACCTCGCGGGACAGGCGGGTATGCCTTACAGCCTGAAAAATCCCCAGGCATTTGTCAAAAGCAATATCGCGGGCTTCCTCAACATCCTGGAAGGATGCCGCAATGGCGGCATCGAACACCTTGTCTATGCATCCTCCAGTTCTGTTTATGGCTTGAACACCACCACACCCGCTAACATCCATCAAAATGTCGATCATCCCCTCAGCCTGTACGCGGCGACCAAAAAAGCAGATGAACTGATGGCGCATGCGTATAGCCATCTCTACGGCATTCCCACGACGGGATTGCGGTTCTTCTCTGTCTATGGACCCTGGGGACGTCCGGATGGCGTCGCCTATCTGTGGACCAGAGCCATCATGGAAAATCGACCTGTCAAAGTCTATAATCACGGAAAAATGCGCCGCAGTTTTACGTATGTCAGCGACATTGTCGAAGGCATAGTTCGCGTCTTGGCAAATCCCGCAGCACCAGATCCCGAATGGGCGGGACAATGCCCCGATCCGGGATCGAGTTCCAGCCCATATCGAATCTACAATATCGGCAACCACAACGTCATAGAATTAGAATATTTCCTTTCCCTACTGGAAGAATTGCTGGGTAAAAAAGCGATCCGAGAAGACTTGCCCATACGGCCTGGAGACTTCCCGGATAATGCAGCAGATGTATCGGACCTGATGCGAGATGTGGGCTACAATCCCACAACACCCATAGAAACAGGACTTACAAATTTTGTCGCGTGGTACAGGGACTATCATAATATGAAATAATTGGGAAAATGAAGCATGCTTCAAAAGACAGCGTAATATCGGTAAGTAACTGCCTGAGTATCCTGATATAATGGACACATAAACCTTGAGGAGGTAGCCTTATGATGAGCATTAAATTGACCGAAGGGGTTGAGTTTTCTCGTATTAAGGAACAGGGCCTCCTGGTTGACACTGCGAGCGGAGTATATTTTGAACTGAATGTCACAGCCGCAGAGATGATGGAGATTATGTTGGCTGTGAACCAGTCAGGAGATGCCCTCGCCCAGTTACAAGCGAAGTTTGACGTGGATGATGATATACTACAACGAGACTTGGGTAATCTGTTAAACGATCTACAGAATTTTAATCTTATCCAGGTTCAGGCTTGAGCTATTTCCCAAAGCGTGGATAACTCAAAGAGATAGCGCAGAAATCGGGGGCAAAGCAGTTGGAATCATAACGTTAGCTAACGCATTAACTGGCCAATGGTTCTTTCTGGTTGTGCTCGAAAATTCATAATAAAGGAGGTGATACGTATGTACCAGACTCCCAGTGTTAAACGAATTGGTCGTATTGAGGACCTGACAGGTTTTGATTTCGGTGGATGGGCTATTGATGTCGCTTTTATGCCTCATAGCTGTTCCTGTTGATGATAACACGACCAATAGCTTCAGAATTTAGTCTCATTGGGTTGGGAGACCTGATCACTCTTCCAACCCAAGTTTTTAGATGTATCGTAAGGTTGATAAGGAGTACAGAATACATTTCGATCAATTCATTTCAATAATTGGGAGCAAGGTCTATGTCACGAAAAATCAGAGTTTGTATCATCACTTATCAGTACCCACCTGCCTACATAGGTGGCGTCGCCACTGCGACTCGTCGGATCGCACGCAATCTTGCCGCCCAAAATGTCAATGTCCATGTAATCACACCGGGAAGTATGACCGTAGGTGAAGATGTGAGGTCATCGGTTGAAGATGGCGTTGTGGTCCATCGTACCTACCCATCTCTCAGCAAGCGATCTTTCGGTAATGATCCTGATCCGTCTGAACTGCGAGAAATTGGGTTTTATATTGAGAAACTTCATTCAGAAATCAATTTTGACCTGTTTCATGGAATTTTTGCCCTTCCCCCAGGTTTAGTTGCTGTCCTCGCTGCACGATCCTCAAACCGCCCCGTCATCGTCAGCCTTCGAGGAGGAGACATAGTGACAACGCGCTTCGATTGCAGGATGGTTTCCACACTGGTCTGGATATTAGAGCATACCGATCTTGTAACATCTGTGACGGAGGAATATCTCGGCATGGCAAAGCAGATTGCGGATATCCCCATGTCAACAGTTCTACCAAATGCTTTTGATCCTACCGAGTTTGTTTCATTTCGTCTTGCCAATGCAAAAGGTGATCATAGCAGTGACCTACGTTTGTTTGGTGCGATGCTTGCAGATTTGAAATCGCGAGGAAAATGTCTGATTGGAACCGCGAGCGTCTTACGTCGCGTAAAGGGCTTTCACCATCTTATAGAAGCATTTGCTCAGGTACATCACAAGCATCCGCACGCGCATCTGCTCGCAGTCGGGGCGGTCCACGATAAGCAGGAAGCAAAACTATGGAAAGATCGCATCAAAGAACTGAACTTAGAATCCCATATAACATTTACTGGTGGCGTTGCTCACCGCTATGTGATGCCATTTTTAAAAGAAATGGACATCTACGCATTTCCGTCGCTTTATGAAGGATCGCCAAATAGCCTGCTTGAAGCGATGGGAGCGGGGCTTCCGATTGTTGCATCCGACATTGATGGCGCACGCGCATTGATTGAAGATCGGGTTACAGGGCTTCTCGTACCGCCTGAAAACGTCGATAATTTGGCAGAGTGCTTAAGTCTCTTGGTTGAAAATGAGGTTCTCCGTACTCAACTCGGCGAAGCAGCAAGACAGTCAGCACAGACCCGTTTTTCACCCTCCCGAGAGGTAGCCCAGTGGATGCAGGAATATACTCGTGCAATCGCGTTATTTGAAGGCTGTTAAATTTGATAAAAAAGGGACGATACTTACAACGTATCGTCCCTTTGCTTTCCTTTATTTTTACTTTTCAGTTTTTAGAATCCTTTTTTTAACTGTACCTGCATCTTTCTCTGAAACACATCGCCTTTTATATCTAATGCTACGCCCTTGATATTCACAATGCCCCGATTCATCTTTGGAGGCGGCAAACCACTCTCGTCTTCTTTCATAAATAGATGCACGGCAAAAAGAATGGTTGCACCACCAGCCACACCCAATACTGCGGCGCGGGTGTCATGGCGCTTGGAATTATCGTAAAATTCTCGTGCTAACGTAGAGGTGCCTGCTTGTTTGTAAAGATCATAAGCATCATTGGCTTCTTTTTTTGCGTCGAATGCTTGCTTAACAAGAACGCCCCCCAGACCCAGCATCAGCGCGCCGTGAAATTTTGACCGCATCAAAAAGTCCTTACCCACAGCCTGGGCAGGTACAGCCGTGCTCAAGATCAGAGCAGCCGCAACCAATCCCACACCAGTTCGATAAAACATACCCATAAACTCGCCTCCGTATTATTCAGGATTTCCGACAACAGGTGTGCCGACTTCGTTTTCCAAATTCGCCATTTCGATCAAATAGTTGTATTTTGACTGTACCAGATTATTGCGCGCATCAAACAAATCGCGTTGAGCGGTCAATCGCTCCAGAAAAGTTCCCCCGCCAAAATTATACCGCTCTTCTTCCAGCTTAAAATTTTCTTCAGCCGCTTGCACTGCCACTTCATTTGCTTCGATCAAACGCCGAAAGCGCTCCAGGTTGAGATAGCGCAGTCGAAGGTCCAATGCTTTTTGTCGTTTGGCCTGGTCCAACTGTTCCTGACTGCGCAAATACAGCAACTTTTGCCGTTTCAGGTTGATGCTCGTATTGAAGTTAAATAGGGGCATGGTCACGCTGAGACCAATACCATAGCCATAGTTCTTGAGAAATAGGTCTTCTATACCGCCAAAATCCTCATCCTTACCGATACTCCAGCTATAGGCATTCATGTTCATCGTTATTCTGGGATGGTACAAACTCTTCCTTGTTGCATTGTAGTTATCTCGGTCTGACAGCATACTGTACTTGCTACCCAGAATGTCGGGGTGTTCTTTAAGGGCTATAGACAGTGCATCGGTAAAAGAATATTTCGGAGTCAGAAGTTCAAACTCTTCTTCTGATGGAATAATATCTACGTCTGTACCCAGGCCCATTGTAAATGCCAGGTTTGACTGGGCGATGCTCACGGCATTTTCTCGCTGAATCAGGGTTGCGCGCAAACCCGCCAGATTTGATCTTGCGTTCGTTACCTGCAAAATTGCAGCGGACCCAATTTCGTACAATGTCTCTGCCCTGCGCAGACTTTCTTCGGATACTCGCACGCGCTCTTGCTGGACTTCCAATAATTTAATGGCTTGTAACAATAGAAAGTAGCGCTGTTTGGTTTGAAAAATGATTGTTTGACGAGTGCCTGATTGCTGCATTTGCGTTTGCATCAGGCTGTTTTTCGCGCTCGATAGCTGGGAGATGATCTGACCGTCATAAATCGGCATGGTCAGGCCACCAATTCTGAAATTTTGTCCCCCGGTAATGCGGTCTTCCCCCAATAACTGCACCAGCGTACCGGTCGTCTGATCCAGGACTTGTCCTTCACGCGGTCCCTGAACACCTCTGCTGATGCTCCATGACATATTAGAAGTGGTCGGGAAGAAACTATTTCGCGCATTATCTACCTGGGTCTCAGCAATCGCAACCGTGTACTTAAATTGCTCGATCTGGGCACTGCTCGTCAGCGCGACCTCCACACACTCATTTAGTGTCAGGCGCAGTTCCCTTCGCTCTTCCTGGGCATTTGTATTCACACCGACAAAGATAATTGCCAGTACTGCGATATATCTAAAACGCATCATTCAATCTCCATATTTCGACGAATAGGGTGACTATCGTTGTTACAAGGGTTAGACGACAAAACGCCCAAAAAGTTACCGGGTATTTGCGTACTTTGCTATAAAGAACTATAGGTGTTTAAGAAAATGGAAAGTTGTCAAAAGTCAATTGGAAAAAAATCTCGGAGGCTGGGGGCTGGTCATTCGCCGCGGTCCATTAGAGAATATACGGTTGGAATAATTACCAGTGTTAATAGGGTGGAACTGATTAGCCCGGCTACGACGGTGATCGCCATTGGCGTGCGGATTTCTGCGCCATCGCCCAGGCCGAGTGCCATGGGCAATAATCCCAGTACGGTTGTCGATGTGGTCATCAAGATGGGGCGCAATCGCACTTCGCCAGCCTGCACAATTGCTTCCAATTTGGACAGACCACTGCGCCGCAGATGGTTGATATAATCGACGAGCACAATGGCGTTGTTTACCACAATGCCCGCCAGCATGATAACGCCCAGAAAAACTACGACGGAAAGGGATATGCCGGTGAGAAATAGAATGACGATTACGCCAATCAGTGCCAGTGGAATGCTAAACATGATTACGAATGGATGGAGGAATGATTCAAATTGCGAGGCCATTACGATGTACACGAGAAAGATTGCGAGGCCCAATGCAAAGGTCAAACTGTTCAGGGATGTCTCCATTTCCTTGTTTTGTCCACCAATGACCATCGACACATCCTGGGAGACTTCCATTGTTTCCAATGCCCGCTGAATCATAGCGGTCATTGTTCCCAGGTCTATACCGCTCACATTGGCTGAAATCAGAACCGCGCGCTGTTGATCTATGCGCCGAATTTCACTCGGGCCTTCGTGTACTTCGATCTCGGCTACCGCAGATAGGCGAATGGGCACTTGCTGTCGCCCCGGGTTTACTACCAGTCGGCGCAACTCGGTTACGCCGGCGCGGTCGGCTTCATCTACGCGTACCAGCACGTCAATGCGCCGGTCGGCCTCTCGAAATCTCGTTACCACATTGCCCTGTACTTTTTCGCGTACCAGCGAGGCTACCTGGCGCACATTCAGGTTGTATTTGGCTAACAATTCGCGCTTATAGACAATTTGCACTTCCGGGTTGCCGCGCTGAAGGCTCGACTTCACATCGTATAGTCCGGGGATCTCGCTCATTACCCGCTCGGCTTCGCGCCCCAATTGGGTCAGTGTCGGCAAATCATAACCGCGAATTTCCACTTCTATAGGTGTCTTAAAACTAAATAGTGCGGGGCGTGAAAAATCGGCTTTTATTTGCGGCAAATCCGAGAGCCTGTTTCTCAAGTCAGCCATCAATGCGTCTTCGCGCTGTGCCAAAACACTTTCCCCTCTGATGCCACCCCAAATACGTGCGGGCAATGTCAGGAGGCCTTGTCCCCAACCCGCCATTACGTTTTGGGGACCCTCTGTTTCGATATCCTCCAGCACTACAGACACAACTCCGGTGTGCTCGCCTTGATCCGACGATGTGATATCGGTTTTATCCACGCCAACTGTCGAAGAAATCGCGCCCACATCATAAGCATCCATCACCCGCGATTCGATGAGCTTCAGGGTCTCATCGGTCATTTCGAGCGGTGTGCCTACGGGCAAACCAATATCCACATTAAATTCGCCCTGATGCACCTGTGGGATCAATTCATTGCCCAATCGGGGCAACAAGACCATCCAGCATATTGCAAAAGGCACTACAGCACCCGCTACTATGCTCAGTCTGTTGTGCAAAGCCCAGCGGATAAAAGGCGTGTAAGCGCGCCGAATGGCTGCAAAACCGCGCTCAAACAAAAACAGCACTGGCGCGAGGATGGGCAATAAGACAAGGGCGATTACCAGCAATGCGACCAATCCGGTTAAAAACACAAACATGAGTGTCAAGATCAGTATTTTGCCGATCAACATGAGTGTGGTAAAGATCAGGAATCGAAGAATAAAATAAACTGCGCCAGGGACAAAGAGCAGCAAAACGCCTATTGTGCCCAGGAGCACGGGTGCGATTTTTAAGACGCGCTTCCAGATCGCGTGCTTCCCAACCCAGCGGAACAGACGCTTCAATGTCCTCCCCGTCCATCGCATTTGCGCCCCCAGGTCGCGTCCCAAATTTTGAGGTGTCACAAATGTCAGCAAATCGTCCCATATTATCCGCACCCATGCTTTGCCAAACAGGTCGCGATCCTCAGCCCAGGCGCACAAAGGGGCCCACAGGCGATTTATTTCCTGGCGCCATAATGGTCCAGAACCGAGCCAAGAATAAAATCCCCATCCGGGATAGATGATGGGATATAGAAGAACCGCCAATACGGTGAATACGGCTTTGAGTGCCACCACCGCGATTACACTTGCAAGCCACAATACGCGGGCGACGTATTCGCCCAACAAGTAGGCAAAGCCAATTGGCACGCGCATCAACAGCGTGCCAAAATTCATGGCGTGATATTGAAGCGCATTTTCGTCTCTGTTTTTCAGGCCCATGCCCTCGAGTAGCCACGCGACGGAACGCAATTGCAATAATTCAGACTGCATCAGACGCTCGCCTTGCCCTTCGCTATCGCCGCGTGCCAAATGCACTTGCCGCGAAGCCAGCATGGGGATGAAAAATAGCGCGACGCCCAGAGATGCCAGGAGTGAAAAGACAACGGTTAGTGCCATGTCGCCAAAAATCTGTCCGGCCACGCCTTCGACAAATACAATGGGAAAAAATACCGCCACAGTTGTCAGCGTGGATGCAAAAACCGCCCCGCCGACTTCACCCGTTCCCCGGATGGTGGCTGAAGTCATATCGTCGCCTTCTTCGCGGCACCGAAAAATGCTTTCCAATACGACAATGGCATTGTCAACCAGCATTCCAATACCGAGTGCCAACCCACCCAGAGACATGATATTTAAAGATACGCCAAAAATGTTCATGGGGGCAAAGGTCGCCACAATTGAAATTGGGATGGCGAGGCCCACAATAGCTGTGTGAGACGGATTGCGAAGAAAGATGTACAGGACCAGTATGGCCAACAACCCGCCCAATAACGCGGTTTGCTTGACTTCATTGACCGATGATTCAATAAATGTCGATTGATCGGACAGCATTTCCATGTCCACGCTTTCGGGCAATGTAAAGGCAATAAAACTCGTCATCTCCTTCATCTGTACAAATTGTCGCACCTGTTCCCGCCGGTCATTGGCTTTGGCTTCTTCGATTTCGCCCGCTTTGAGTTTTTCTATATATGCCAATTGTTCGGGCGTGCCAAACAAACGGTCGCGCACGCGCTGTGCCGTGGCTACGATATTGGCATCGGCTTCTTTAAAAATTTCGATTTCTACACTTTCTATGCCATTGACTCGCGTGATGATTTCTCGCTCTTTGTGCGTGCGATAAACCCGCCCCACATCTTTTACCCGGATTTCAATATTGTTGCGGTCGCCTACTACCAGATTGGCAATTTCTTCAATGGTGCGAAATTCATTCAGCGTGCGCACGAGGTACTGCGTTTGTCCGTCCAGCAAACTGCCGCCAGCCAGGTTGACATTTTCCTCCTGCAACCGCCGGTTGATGGTGTTGATATTGAGGCCCATCAGTGCCAATTGCCGCTCGCTGATTTCAACCCGAATTTCTTCTTCGAGTCCGCCTTTTACACGCGCTGCAGCTACGCCTTTTAGTGCCTCTAATTCTTGCTTGATTTCTTCTTCGGCAATATAGCGCAGCGCATACATATTCTCGTTGCCGTAAATCCCCACGCGCATTATCGGGTCCTGCGTGGGGTCGTAGCGCAATATCAATGGGCGATTGACCCCGCGCGGCAAGTTGAGGCGGTCGAGGTTTTCGCGCACTGTTTGCACGGCATCATTCATATCGGTGTCCCAGCCAAATTCCAAAATCACATCGGACATGCCGGGTCTGGAGATCGATGTTATACTTACGAGATTGCTCACAACGCCCAGGCGCTGTTCAATGGGCCGTGAGATCAAATTTTCAACTTCCTCGGGTGCAGTATCGGGATATTCGGTACGCACTGTTAGCGTTGGATATGAAATGTCGGGCATCATGTTTAGCGGCAGTTGCTGATAAGACACATAACCAAATACAGCAACGGCCAGGACGACCATAAAAATCGCTACGGGCCGCCGGGTCGTAATCTCAAATGTGCGAGAAAAATCCCGTTTTACATTGTCCCGAACTTCTGATTCCATGTTGTTCTGCATGTATCGCTCCGCATAAAAAATCAGCGAACCGCCCACACATTAAGGTCTGCGATTCGCTATTTTCATACAACAAGCAAACAAAAGGTACCTCATCACGTTTTTTCTGTCTGTTCCCCAGTTGAATCGGGCTTCGCGGGAATGCGCAATCCTTCACCTTCGATGATTCGCACTTTGGCTTTGTCCTTCAAACCGTTTTGTCCCACCACGACTATCTGATCGCCTTTTTTTACGCCCGCGAGTACTTCGACAAATTCGGTGTCGTCAAAGCCCATTTCAAAGCGCACTTTATTGACGGTGCTGTCCGACACGACGAATACGTGCGGCATGCCATCGTCGTACACCACAGCCCGCTTGGGTACGAGGACAGCATGGGGGTGGGTCGCTGTGACGATGTGTGCATTGATAAACATGCCGGGTCGCAGTAGCCGACTCTTTGATTTCAGTTCCAGGGTTACCTTAAAGGTGCCCGACCCGGGATCGACGACAGGGCTGATGCGCAATATTTTCCCTTCAAATTTTGTACCGGGTAAGAAATCTGTTGTTATGAGTGCGGGCTGTCCAACAGCCAAATTGTGCATGCCCTGTCCCGGCACGTGTACATACGCGATCAAACGGCTCAGATTGACCATTTCGTAGAGCTTTGTGCTGGCTCCAATGCGGTCGCCCAGCTTGACCGAGCGTATCGATATGACCCCGCCTACCGGCGCGCGCACGCGCGCGTAATCGAGGGATAATCGGGCGCGTTCCCACCGAATTTTGCTCTGTTCAACATTGATTTTGAGGTCTTCGTATTCTTCTTTTGCCAGGAGTTGTCGATTAAATAACTCCTCTTTTCGTTTGAGCTGGCTTTCCAGCTTTTGATACGCCAGTTTTGCCTCGGCTTCGTTGAGTTTTAATTCGTCGTCAACCAGTTCAATTAGCACCTGCCCCTCGCGCACACGCTCCCCTTCTTCGACCAGTACGCGTCGCACCAATCCGGAGCCTCGCGCGTAAATGTCGATGGTTTCTTCGGCTTCTACTGCGGAGCTGTAGAGCACATGCTGGGAGATTTTACCCGTTCCCACGACAGATACTTTCACGGGGACTCCTTCGGCGACTCTCGGTTTTTGATTTTTGCGCTTGGGATTTGGTTGCGTTTTGGCCTTTGGATTCGGTTGTTTGTTGCGCTTCTGCTTTGCGGCAACTTTGGCAGAATCAGCCTTAGTTGAATCAGCTTTGGCCGAACTGGTCTTTGCCTTGCTATCAGCAGATGCCTTGTCGGCAGTGGCTTCCTCACCACAACCCGAAAACGCCCAAAGAACCATTAGAATTCCGAGTATAACCGATATACGGTGCAACATCATTTATCCTCACGGGTTGGAATATGCCTGAATTCTACAAGACCTTTGACGCACCAGTGGGAAGACTGGTTTCGGAAAACATTATTAAATATACTGAACGGGTGTATAGTTTTCAAGAGAGAAATCAAAAAAGGCGCTCGCATAACGACCGCCTTCTTGTGACATGCGATTGTGCGATGCAAGGTTTCACATCTCCAGAGATCGCCAGATGCTGTCGGCGATGTCGCGGTATATTTTTGCCAGAGGCGAGTCGGGGTCAGAGGCTACTATTGGTTCTCCCGTGTCACTTCCCATTTGTACCTGTAGATGCAGGGGAATCGCGCCCAAAAATGGCACGTTATAGGATTTTGCTGTGCGCTCGCCACCCCCTTGACCAAAGATCGGCGTTTCTGTGCCGCACCTGCTGCATATATAAGTGCTCATGTTCTCGATTACACCGAGTACGGGCACTTCAACGGTGTGAAACATTTCGACGCCGCGCCGCACGTCTTCCAGGGCGACCAGAGGTGGTGTCGTTACGATGACAGCACCGTCCAAAGGGGTCGTTTGGGTCAGGGTCAGTTGCACATCGCCGGTGCCCGGGGGCAAGTCAATGACCAGGCAATCGAGCGGTGCCCAGGCCACGTCGCGCACGAATTGGGTGACCATTTTGGCTAACATTGGTCCGCGCCAGATGATGGGTACGCCATCGCCTGCGATTAATCCCAGAGATACCATTTTTACACCGTACAGCTCAAGTGGTTCAATTTTTTGCTCCGGTGTCATCTGCGGCTGCGCTTTGCTGCCCATCATGATCGGTACATTGGGACCGTAAATATCTGCATCCATCAATCCCACGGCGTGACCCGATTGTGCCATTGCCACAGCCAGATTCGACGCGGTAGTGGTTTTGCCCACGCCACCTTTACCACTGGCGATTGCGACGATGTGTCTGACACCCGGGATGGGTGGACGCTCTGGGATTGGTGGTGCGCTCACATGGTACTCCTATTTTATTTTATTGCATGTGTCTAAAAGCCGTCATCGCGCGCCCTGCTTAAAGCATGCAGGGGCAAGCGTTACGGGACAGGCTCGTGTCTTTGTCATCGCGGCAGGCTTAAAGCCGCGATCCAGAAGGGTTTTTTACAATACAAAAATCATGGGCGACTATGCCGCTCTGTCTTCTATGACCAGGCTACGCCCGACGGTTCGGAGTGCTCTCATGATCTGACTGATATGGGAGTAGCAGTCCGGGTCGAGCAATTTGCGGATGGCTGAATCGCTCAGGTTTAGACGAACGGCGAGCGCGTCCCCAGTGATTCCCTGCTCGCGCATGGCCGTATAGAGAGCCAACTTGGCGGCGGCGATAGGTGGGACTGCAACGAGTTCCTGACCGTCGGCAACAGAGCTTGGGGTTGGGATTGTCCGTTGCTGTTGGACGTACACAGCGAGCATGGCAACGAGAGCATCTTCGGCCATTTCGAGGGCCTCAGTGCGGTCATCACCACAGGTCAAAGCACCAGGAACATCTGGAAAGGACACGAAGAAACCACCCTCTTTCTCTGGTGTGAGAATGCATGGATAGAGATAGCGCATGGATTAAAACTCCTTCCTGTCGATGTCAAGGTCTTTCAGCATGGAGACCAGCAGACCTGTGCCAATTTCTTTGTATGGAACAGTGGTTTGACGATTGCCCACGTAAAGCATCCCATGGCTGCCCTTGCCGCGACGTTGATCAAATCGGAATTCCTCGCCTGTCTTTATCGCATAGCGTCTGGCACGCCTGACAAATTCCCTTCCATTCATAATTTATTGCGCTTACTCCATTGCCGTTCATTTTCAATCGAGTCTGCAGAATCTTATAAGTGTACCATTAAGACGCCAAATCATCAAGGAAAATTCTGAATAAACAAATTTTGGTGTGCTACTCGCGCTCTGGCTCGAACACTAACTCCGGCACCACAACCTCCCAGGCATCGCATTTTATATGGTCACGGTACTGAGGTTCCGATGCTTCGCGACTCCAATCCACGACAGCGAAGACAGTGGCAGACTTGCACCGCATGCCCGATGGGGGTTCAAACGCCTGGGCAAGACGCCCCACCACCATTCCCGACTGGTTCAGCAATTCCCAGGAGCCAGTTTTGGCAATCCGCGTCTCTATTGGATCGCCGGGCGACAGGGCGGCTATCGCACGATGCACAGGATGGCGGGTATAGTGACGCCCTGCGAATCCCAGATTGACTTCGCGCAGACTGGGCCGCCGGTATTGACGTGCGAGTTCCAGAGTTTCCAGTTGCGAGTCACCGGATGTGCGGTGCAGAACCGAGCCGTTGTTTGGAAAGGAATACGGTAGCGCGTGCAAGTGCCCTGAGTACATCGGAGATTCGGATTCCATTACGATATCCGGTCGTGTACCTCCTACCGGGCGCGATCCTTGAAAACGCACGAGCGAGAGAGTCTGTCGGGCGCGCGTCATGGCCACGTAATAGAGCCTGCGCGGTGCGTCCGGGTCTTCGCCCCTATCGACTTTACTCCAGCCTCCGTCGAGTACTGCTATGTGATCAAACTCCAATCCCTTGGCGCGGTGTGCGGTCAACAGCAAGAGCCCACGCTGACGGCGGCGTATATCTCGTCCCCACTCAGCCAGCCACTCGATGAAGTGGGCTACCGGCACTTCTGCACCGCCGGTTTCCAGAGCGTGCTCCTCCAGGGCTTGCCGTAGCAGCTCAATCCAGGGTCCTGGAGAGTGTGCATCTACCCAATCGGTCAGATCCGTACTTTCTATCAGGCGGGTATCTCGTCCACGTAGCCATTCAACAAATTCTCGGGTTTCCCGCAGGTGCCAGAAGCTCGGAATTTCTTCGTTTCCCATCTGCACCGGGATATGATGGGCTTCGCAGAATGCACGTACCGGATCCAGATATTTCCACTCGCGTGCGATCACCGCACATGTGGACCAATCCCAATTCGGAGAGAGTGTGGCGAGGCGCTGTAACTCTGCCATAGCGACCTGCGCTTGCGAGATCGGATCGCGCCAGGTGGATAGAATCTGGACTCGACCGCGAGAGATCGGGTCCAGCGCATCCCAGTCGCCGCCGGGCGAATTCTTCGCACGCGCCCGATCAATGCGGATGGGATGTCCGGTCTTCATCCGTTGGCGCGCCGGGTTAATCAGCGCGTTGGCCGTTGCGATGATGTGGTCAGTGGATCGGTAGTTGTCGATCAGGTAGGTGGGCTTTGGACCGTAATCCGCTTCGAAACGACGGATGAACTCCACTGAAGCACCGTTGAAGGCGTAGATGTTCTGGTCGTCGTCGCCTACTGCGAAGAGGGTGAGCTTGCGATCTTCATCTTTCAGGGTTCGTCCGGCCAGGGCAGATATCAACTCGTATTGATCCGCGCCAATGTCCTGGTATTCATCTACCAAAATCCAGCGGAAACCCGCGAGGAGCCGTTCCCGCTGATCGTCTGCTTCCTCCGGCTCCAGCCCCTCTCCGCGTAGCAGTGCCGTTGCCTGGCGCAAAACCTCTCGGAATGCATCTTCGTCGAGTAGCCGGCGTTCTTGCTCTTGAAAGCTGACACCTACCAGTCGCATGGCCAGCGCGTGACAGGTGAGCACGGTTACCCCGCGGGCGTCGTCGCCGATCAAATCTATGAGGCGTCGCCGGATTTCGACCGCCGCGTGTCGATTATAGGCCAGCGCCAGAATGCCGCGGGGATTTTCGCGCCTTGCGCGTATGAGGTAGGCGATGCGATGCACCAGCACGCGCGTCTTACCCGAGCCGGGACCGGCGAGCACCAACACGTTCGTCTGTTCCCGATCATCCGCGACGATGCGTTGCTGGACGGGGTTCTTCAGGCTTTCGACGATGGCTCGCCAAGATTCGGGCGTGGTCTCCCTCGCAATTTCCTTATCCCGATCAGGCAGCCAGCGGCGGAGGAAATCCTCCTGCTTCAGGCTGAAGTAGTCAATGGCCAGACGCAGAGCGTCGGCCATGTTGTCGAGGCCCCGTTGCGCGAATTCCACCATTACATGGATCTGTAACACCTGCCCTTTGTAGTGGAAATCGAGCGGTGCAAAGTCGGCGGTGGCAAAACCGCGCCTTTCCTCCTCCAGCCGGATGGTCATGGCCGGGCGGAATACCGCCAGGCCCTTATTGAGACGAATGACCTCTTGATCGTGCAGCCATAGCAGAGCGTGATGTAGCAATTTCTCGGGATTTCTACTCTCTATAAACAGGTCGGACGTGATCGCTTCCAATAGTTTGCCGAGAGTGGTCTCAGCCAGTAGATCCGTGCCCCGGCTCCCGGGCGGCAGACAGGCGAGTAAGTGATCCAGCAGGCGTTTTGCTCCCTCGCGCCGACGAGACGCGAGTTCCTCCAAATTCGACCATTCACGTCGCAATGTCACCTGTACTGTCTCAGCATCCCGTCGTCGCACCCCGAGGCTACCAGCGTCGCCTCCTTCGCCACGCCCGTCGTTGGCGATGCTGCGGAGAATGCGCCATAGCCGTTCCGGTAGGGGATCGGTCACTCCCTCATCCCTCAGGGTTTGCGCGGCGACGCGCAAGTGCAGGATTGATGTGTCTCCTTTGCCCATATCCGGTGCCGCTTCGCGCATCTGCGCGATCAGGGCGGTCTCCAACTCCGCCGCCTCATCAAAGCGCTTGAGCGAGTTACGCGCCACTCCTGCGTGGACGAAGGCAGTCAGCGCCGTATCGTTGCTGGCGATGCCCAGCCGCTCCAAGTCGTACAGGGCACTGCGTACACCTTCGGCACTCAGTTCGGATACACCCATCAGTTCGTCGGTGGAGATGCCCTCGTCGGGGTCGGCATCGATCAGTGTCTCGGCGATTCTGAGCAACCGTCTCCGGTGGTTGTCGGTCATGGGTGCCCTCGCTAACCGACTGCGTGCTTCCTCTACCGAATCCACCCGGAGAGATGCAGGAAACACCTGCACTCGGTTCTCATCTCGAGTCAACAGTACCGCCTCCTCAAGCCAGGAGATTGCGGTTCGCACGCGGGTATCGTCGGTGGCGGAGTCTCTTTCGAATACCTTTTCGTCGTCCTCACTGAGGATTTCGCCTGCAGTGGCCACGACCTCGCCGTCCAGACGTTTTTTTCGGTCCAGATTACGCAGTGCTCTCAGGACGCCGTGAATCTCTCGCCGGGTGAGCCGCGAACGCGCCGACAAGCCGAACTGTCTCTCCACATCGTCCGTCGCATAGAGTAGTACGCAGCGCGCCATCTGCCGATCTCGTCCAGCGCGTCCCGCCTCCTGCAGGTAGTTCTCCAGCGAACCCGGGATGTCGGCGTGGATCACCAGCCGTACATCCGGTTTGTCGATGCCCATGCCAAAGGCATTGGTGGCCGCGATCACGCGTAACTCGCCGTTGATGAAGCGTTGTTGCACGCTCTTTTTTGTTTCCGGCTGTAACCCCGCGTGGAAAAAATCTGCTGCAACTTCTTTGTCCTGCAAGAACTCCGCCACTTCTTTGGTCTGTCGGCGCGTAGCACAATAGACAATGGCGCCTCCGGGCATGTCCGGTGGCAAGTCGGCTATTAGAATCTGGTGGATGTGCGAGAACTTCTCTCCCCCGGTCGTCGGCACCACTATGAACTCCAGATTGGTGCGATGAGAACCGCCGTCGAAAACCTTCAGTCTTATACCAAGTTCGTCCTGAAAATGTTGCTTGATGTCCGCCATCACGTCGGGCTTGGCGGTCGCGGTCAAGCATAACACTGGCGGGATCGGATCCTGTCCCGCCTTTTCGCGGATGAAGCGTCCTACGTAGCGATAATCGGGTCGGAAGTCGTGTCCCCACTTAGAGAGGCAGTGGGCTTCATCCAGCACCCAGGCACCGATCTCGCGTTGATCCAGTACCCTGTGCAGGGAACGATTGCGGAGTTGCTCCGGCGAGATGATGAGGATACCCGCATCCCCGAGCCGAACCCGGTCTAGCGCATCGGCCCGCTCAGGCATGGACAGCAATCCATTGATGGCCACGCAAGAGCCGATTCCATGGGCCTCCAGTCCCGCCACTTGATCCGCCATGAGTGCGACCAGAGGCGAGATCACCACCGTGAGAGCACCGGTCTTGTCATAGCGGGATAAAGCAGGAATCTGGTAGCAGACAGACTTGCCGGTGCCGGTGGGTAGAATCCCCAGTACATGCTCTCCGGCCATCGCTGCTTCGACGATGGTCCGCTGCATGGGGCTACCTTCTTGATCCACCGGTTCTGGACGAAAATCGTCAAATCCAAACCAGCGTTTGAGCTCCTTTCGCGGATCGTGTCTCTCCCCGCACCAGTCGCAGTCCGACTCGCCACAGGGCATATCCCGTAGTTGGCGAACCAGCTTACTGGCTTCTGGAAACTGATGTCGTACCCACGGAGGCATCACAGAATTGCCGCCGGAAACTGATAGCCAGGCCAGCGCGTAAGCCAGTGGCCAGCCGCTTTGATCGACATGCTCGAGAATGTCCTGACCGCGATTTTGGCAGGCGATGCCCGCAAGTCGCTCGCGGATCGCCGCGTTGGCTGCTGCTTCGGTTGGCAGGGGCGAGTACCTTATGGCAGTGAATACGGCGTCGAACCCCGCGCTTTCAGGTCCTGTTCCGGTTAACCAATGCCACGCAGCGAGCAAGCTAAAAGGTGCATCGCGTAAGGCGGTTTGCTGATTGTCGAAGACTTCCAGCGCGAGGCGGGCGTCGAGTTCCGGGTCGTTCAATCGCCCGCGTTTGAGCTGTCCATCCTGATAGTGTTTGACGAGGTGGTGATAGGGATTGCGGGGAAAGGCGAGGGGGTTGAGCCACAATGTATCTACCGGCGGTAGCTCCAGTATCCGTAGATCGAACTTCGCGGCTTTCAGATGTGGTAGATCGAAAGCGATCAGGTTGTGACCGAGCAGGAAGTCCGCGCCATCAGCGAAGTCGTCGAGTTTTTCCAACGCCGCTGTCAGGTCGCCGCCGCGAAAGACCAGTGGTTGGTCAACGTCCGTACGCACTGCGGCAAATGCGCGAATGCGGTGGTTTTGCTTGCTGACTTCGAGGTCCAGGGAGAGAAAGTGGGGGGAAAGACTTGGGACCATAGCGATGTCCACATTATTGAAAGAACGATAACCGGCTCAAAAAAATGCGACTTCACTTCTGCGTTGCCATGACGCATTCTGCCAATTTTGGTATGCCTTCTCGGATTTGTGCGAGTGATGCGTAGCCAAATGCGAGGCGCAAGTAGGGCACGTCGTCGTGGTGTACGTGAAATGCTTTGCCGGTGGCGTAGTCGATCCCGCGGGATTCAGCTATTTGTTCGCATTCGATCACATCGGTGGCATCGGGCAATTTGACCCAGATAAATAACCCGCCTTTGGGACGGCTGAACCATTCAAAAGCGTCGGGAGATTGTCCCAGCATTTCAAACATCAAGTCGCGCTTTTCTTTTACGATTGCATTGATGTTATTGACATGGGTCCACAGGTGTTCGCGGAAGTATTCGTACACAATGGCTGCGGCGAGCGAACTCGTGCCGCCATCTCGACGAATTTGCAAAATTTTGCCCAGGAGGGGTTGTTTGGTGAAGAAGCACCCCAGGCGCACGCCTGGACCCAAAATTTTGGAGAGGGATTCAATATGTACTACGGGCACTTCTGCTGGCAGGGTGTAGAGTGAAGGTACGTAATAATCGTCTTCGTACACTGTGTCGGCATAGCAGTGGTCTTCGACGACGGGGATCTCGTACTGTGCGGCAATTTGCAACAGTTCTTTTCGCCGTTCGAGGGGCATGATCGCACCCGTGGGATTTTGGAATGTTGCGAGTACATAAATGAATTTGGGCAGTTTTCCGTTAGCGCCCCGTTTCTTTAATTCGTCGGATAGTGCGTCCATCCGCATGCCATATTCATCCACGGGAATGCCCACCAATTCCGCGCCTTCTTTGTTATATGCGCCAATTGTACCGGAATAGCAATATTCCTCCATGACGACGCCATCGCCGGGTTGATCGATAAACATCTGTGCCATTAAGGTCACGGGTTGCATTGAGCCATTGGTCAATGCGATTTCTTCAACGGGAGGGGCAATCCCTTCGCGTCGCAACAGGCGATCGGCCAGGACCTGTCGCATCGGTTGATATCCCAATGTGCCGGGATAAAGTGCCAGTTCATTGCCCATTTCGGGCAAGATACGCATGGCGGCTTCGGCCAATTCTCGCTTGGGAAATGATGCCGGGTCGGGACGTCCGCTGCCAAAAGGATATCTCTCCATGTGATTTATCTCCAGTTAAAAAGGTGAGACGTAAGACGTGAGGGTAGGTGGCGGTTTCAAACCGCCACCTACATTTAATAGCCTTTTTCTCGCGCCTTCATGCGCGGATCGTACATGGCCAGCAATCCTTCTTCCACAATCTCGATCATTCGAACACGGGCGGCTGCTGCGCCTTTTTTATTTATTTTGTATCCGACTGAACTCAGATAATCTGGCGCGGCTTCGCCGAACTCTTCTTCTATGCTTACCCATTCATTGCCCTCTGAATGTACCCGAGGGGCTGCGATTGACCATTCGGGGTCTTCGTCGAGTACCAGCCTTCGCGCCAAAACCTGAAAGACAGACGATGGGATGCGTGTGCCGCCGGACGCGCCCACAGTCAGGACGGGTTCGCCGTCTTGCAACACAATAGTTGGGCTCATGTTCATGATGGGTGCTCTGCCGGGGGCAATTGAGTTTTTTAAGCCCGAACCGGGGTCAAACCGGGACATGCCCGCATTCATCAACAAGCCCATGCGGGGAATTGTTACAAGAGAGCCATAGCCCGGTCCGTGCGTGAGGGTCAGTGCGACCATATTGCTTTGCGCGTCTATTGTGCAAATATGCGTCGTGCCGCCCGTGTAAAATGGTCGCAACAGCGATTGTCCGCGTTTTCCTTCGGCGATATATGTGGCAATTTCTTTGGCATTTGCACCGATATTGATGTCCGACATCAGCATGTCTGTATCTACATGTATTTGCTTTGGATCGCCAAAATGCCGGTATCGGTCCATCCAGGCTGCGCGAATGATTTCGACCATGCCATGGGCCAACCGGGCGGAGTCTCGCGCGTAGAGGTCTAATTCGGCTTCGTCGGCAATGGCACACATTTGTGCCAGGCTCAATCCAGCACTGCAAAGGGGCGAGCTGTACACATCGTATTCCATGCAAGCCGTTTGTACTGGTTCAACGACCTGAGCTTCGTAATTTGCCAGATCATCTCGGGTTAAAATGCCGCCGTTATCCCGAATGTGTTTGACAATGCGCTCTGCGATGCGTCCTTCATAAAATTCGCGTACGCCTTTGTCTGCAACCTGACTGAGCATTCTACCCAAATAGGGGTTTTGTGCACGGTCGCCGCTTTTGGGCACTTCGCCGCTGATCATCAATAAGCGGGTTGTTTCTGGAAACTCGCGAATGCGCGCTTCGCTTTGGGCAACGCCTGTAGCGTAGTTTGCAGATACCCTAAACCCGCGTTCACAGGCGCGAATAGCGGGTGCGAGTACTTCAGATAGTGGCATTTTGCCAAATTTTTCCAGGGCCAGAGCAAGACCTGCGAGTACGCCGGGTACGGAGATGGCTTTATAACCGATTGAATTGGCATAACCGCTGACAGCAGAACCAAATCGCCCGTCGGAGCGCGTTACGCGAAACATCCTGTCATGGGCTTCCTGGGGCGCGACTGTGTTAAAGTCGATGCAGACGACTTCGCCGCCAATATAGGCGGTCATCGCGCCGCCATAACCGCCAATGCCGCACGATTTAGGTGCCAAAACACAGGCGAGGAATGCCGCTGTTACAGCAGCATCGACTGCGTTGCCACCCTTTCTCAATATGCTTACAGCCGCAGAATCGGATTCGGGTTGTCCAACTACTGCACCGTATTCAAACATTGCTGCCACGAGCAAAAACCCCCTTTTGTATTTGTCAAAGTTGTCCCGCTGGTCAGGTTCGCAGCGAATTGTAATCGATAACCACTTTAATGGCCCCATCGAGGCGATCGGTAAATAACTCATACCCGTGCTGAATCTCTTCAAAGGGCAATACATGCGTTACCAGAGGTGCCATGTCAACACGTCCTTGTGCGATCAGGTCGCGGGCAAGAGAAAAATTGGGCACCACATTGGGACCAACTGTGGAGATCAAGTTGAGATTTAATCTGAAAAATTCGGGATATGCAAATGGGTAATACGCATCATCGGGTACGCCAAAGCACAGCAGTGTGCCCATGTGGCGCACGAGTTTCACACACGAATTGAGCGTTTTTGTCTGGTGACCGACCGCTTCGACTACCAGGTCCGCCATTTTGCCGTTGGTAATCTCTCGGATGGCTTCCACAGGATTGTCTTTATCGACGTTGACGGTATGGGTTGCGTGCATTTTTTTTGCGGTGTGTAAGCGGTAATCCAATTTGTCGAGTCCAATTACGGTTCGCGCGCCCAAATTGGCCAGCATGCGCGTGAACATCAATCCCATAGGACCTTGTCCGACTATTGCCACGTCACTATCGACGATGTTGCCGAGTTTTTGACACGCCCATACGACTGTGCCCAGGGGTTGGGTCATCAGAATTTGTTCGTCGGATACAACCCCTTTTGGCAGTGGAATGGTTCGGCTGTCGGGGGCGCAGATATATTCGCACAGTCCCCTTTGTGCGTCGGGTAGTGCAAGTACAAAATCGCCGGTTTGAAATTGGTCAGATGTCGATTCAACGACTGTGCCCAGGCATTCGTGAATCGAGAGGCCGACGCGCAGGGGATACGGGTCTCCATTGACATAATCGACAAATGGTGCGCGTTTTGCTTTGCGCGGATTGAGTCGCGCTCTTTCTGCCAGTTCGTTGTGATCGTAATCCCATAATGGCACGTCTGAACCGCAAAGACACGCCCGTTC
>JAPOXY010000086.1:0-1306 GCA_026706845.1 Gemmatimonadota bacterium | reverse complement strand
CGCCCGTTCGAGTTGAATTTTTACTTGCCCGGCACCCAGGAGTTGTGGTTCGTCTGTTTCGACGACCACAATGCGTCTGGGTGCGACGATTTGTGCTGCTTTCACTTACATCTCCCGGTTTAAATTTACCCACTGTTTTTTAGAATGCGTAATATAGCTTGTCACAATCGAAAAGTCAATTTGCCATTGGGCATATGTTTATAAAAAATAAATAAAAAATAAAATCCCCTTCTACATTTGATAGGAGAAGGGGATATTTTGTGTGTTGTCTTTAGATCTATTTATCTTTCGATTGCTCGGCAAAGATATCGATGACCTGCGCGAGTGTTCGGCTCCTGTCTCGCGTTTCGGGTGCTTCGTCTGCAAGTGGTGTTTCACTGACGAGTCGGTACATGTCTGCGGCGCCTTCGTATATTTTTGGCGTGAGTCCCAGATCGCCGAAGGTTTTGGCGATTTCCTCCATTTCACCTATCCACCGCTTTGCTTTGGTCGGCATTCCCGGCAAGCCCCGCTCCATGCCTGCCAACCGGTCTTGCTGACTCATTTCCCACTCTGCGATCAATCCTTCGTACAGGCCCATGCGCCGCGCGGCGATGAGCAGTTCCGTTTGTAGCGCGGTCGTCCCTTTGGTCTGTGCGGCATAGCACATTTTTAATCCCGACGCCTGTCCGATTTCATCGCCTACTTTTCGCGCGTCCAGCCCGTAATTGTTCAATTTTTCAAAGACCGATGTGTCTGGTCCCGAACAGTAAAACCGCGTGCCCCCAGGCTGGCGCGGCGGTCCGCCGATAATGCCCGCATCGACAAATACACTGCCCGCGTTTTCAATTGTTTTGCTAATGCGCACAGTTGTTGCCGGGGCTATTGCGTTGCAGTCGGTATATACAATCTGTTCATTCGTTTCTTTCAGGGCGTCAGCCACGCGAGCGGCTACTGATTCTGCTGCTGCGGGGACGAGAATGCATATTACGAGTGAGGCTTCGCGCACGAGGTCGGAATATGTGGGCACGTCTTCGATTCCCGCTATTTCTGCGAGCTTGCGCGTGCGCTTACTGCGGCCATTCAGGCAGGTTATTACCCGAGCGCCATTGGCGATTGCCACTTGTCCGACGACATGGCCCATGTCTCCGGGACTCAGTAAACCAACTGTGAAGGTTGACATTGTTCTCTCCTTTCTTACTAAAATCGATCTGTCCACCACATATACGGATTGCCTTTGGGAAACAGGATATCCAGCACAGGTAGCAGTTGTCTGGATATTTTTATTCCATCACTATAAGCAATGTCCATCACCTGTCGATACCCC